>CAZSZH010000074.1:0-9854 GCA_964610785.1 uncultured Flavobacterium sp.
CTATAATTTTAATGTAATTAATACTATTTTATTGCCTTAATTAAAAAAATACCCTTTCAAAAACGAATTTATGAAAGGGTATCATCTTTTTAGAACTATGTTTGAAAACTACACCAGTCCTCTAGAAATCACAATACGTTGAATTTCAGAAGTTCCTTCATAAATTTGAGTAATTTTCGAATCGCGCATCATTCGCTCTACGTGGTATTCGGCAACATAACCGTTTCCACCGTGAATTTGAACCGCTTCATTGGCTACTTCTAAAGCAATTTCAGACGCATACAATTTGGCCATAGCCCCCGAATGCGCAATATCTTTGCCTTCGTCTTTTTCGCAAGCCGCTTTCATTACTAATAATTTAGCCGCCGTAACTTTCACATACATGTCGGCCAATTTAAAAGCAATAGCTTGATGATTGAAGATTTCTTTGCCAAACGCTTTTCTTTCGTGTGAATATTTTAAAGCAATTTCATAAGCTCCAGTTGCAATACCAAGTGCTTGAGAAGCAATTCCGATTCTTCCTCCATTTAAAACATTCATGGCGAATGAAAATCCGAATCCGTCGGCTCCAATTCTATTTTCTTTCGGAACTTTCACATCGGTAAACATCAATGAATGCGTATCGCTTCCGCGGATTCCCATTTTTTTCTCTTTCGGACCAATATCAAAT
The DNA here is from genome assembly GCA_964610785.1 of uncultured Flavobacterium sp. Classification (GTDB taxonomy): domain Bacteria; phylum Bacteroidota; class Bacteroidia; order Flavobacteriales; family Flavobacteriaceae; genus Flavobacterium. The sequence continues at coordinate 671 of CAZSZH010000074.1, forward strand.
CCTTCCCAACCTTTTTCCACAATAAAGGCGTTGATACCTTTGTGCCCTTTTTCCACATCGGTTTGAGCCATTACTAAATAAGTAGAAGCTGAAGCACCATTGGTAATCCAATTTTTAGTTCCGTTCAACAAATAATAATCGCCTTTATCAATAGCGGTTGTTTTTTGCGAAGTGGCGTCACTTCCAGCTTCGGGTTCACTTAAACAAAAAGCGCCAATAACCTCACCTTTAGCAAGTGGAACTAAATATTTCATTTTTTGTTCTTCGTTGCAATATTTCTCCATTCCGGCGCAAACTAATGAGTTATTAACCGACATGATTACTGCAGCTGAAGCATCCACTTTAGCAATTTCGGTCATGGCCAAAACATACGAAACGCTGTCTAAACCTGAACCACCATATTTTGGATCGACCATCATTCCCATGAAACCCAGTTCGCCCATCATTTTGACTTGCTCGGTTGGGAATTTGGAATGCTCGTCTCTTTCAATTACTCCAGGTAATAGTTCAGTTTGAGCAAAATCTTTGGCTGCTTGCTGAATCATCAAATGCTCTTCGGTAAGATTAAAATCCATATTTTTGATAAATTTTATTTAGTAAAACTTTGTTTTGAGAGCTCAAAAGTAGCACATTTTACTTAATATCTAAAACGTTTTCGTAATTTTAGCCAATGTTTAAAGAAACCTACAATATTGTTGGTGTGATGTCAGGCACATCGCTTGATGGAATCGATTTAGCGCATATCCATTTTACCGTATTTGACGGGAAATGGAGTTATATAATTTTTGAATCTGAAACTGTTTCTTATCCGCAAGATTGGCTAAACAAATTGAAAATTGCTGTCAATTTTTCTGCAGAAGAATTGATGCAACTCAACGAAGATTACACGCAATTTTTAGGTGACATTATAAAATCATTTCTTCATAACTATCAAATTATAAATCTCGATGCGGTTTGTTCGCACGGACATACCATTTTACACCAACCCCAAAACGGATTTACGTTGCAAATAGGAAATTTACCTAAAATAGCCACTATAATAAATCAAAAAGTGGTTTGTGATTTTCGAGTGCAAGATGTAAAACTTGGTGGTCAAGGTGCACCATTGGTACCTATTGGCGACCGCATTTTATTTTCTGAATATGATTATTGTTTGAATCTTGGTGGGTTTTCAAATGTTTCTTTTGAAGAGGGTTCCAAGCGTATTGCTTTTGACATTTCACCGGTTAATACCGTCTTGAATTTCTATGCTAACCAATTGGGATTGGATTATGATGATAAAGGAACCATCGCTCGTTCTGGAAAGTTAAACTCCAAATTATTGAACGAACTAAACGCCTTAGATTATTACAAAAAACCATTCCCGAAATCATTAGGCTTTGAGTTTGTAAAAGAAATTGTATTGCCTTTAATCGAAAAATATTCGATTTCCATTGAAGATAAAATGCACACATTTGTTGAACATATTGCTTTACAAACAGCTTTGGCTTTACCTAATAAACAAGGCAAAATATTAATTACTGGCGGCGGAGCTTATAATGATTTTTTAATAGAACGGATTCAATTTCATTTGCCAAAAATCCAAATTATAATTCCAGACAACAAAACATTAGAATTCAAAGAAGCCCTCATTTTTGCTTTACTTGGCGTATTAAAATTACGAAATGAAATTAATGTCTTGAGTAGTGTGACAGGAGCCGAAAAAGATCATAGTTCGGGAGTGATTTTTACATCCTAATTTAATTGTTTTATTCTTTTTTTTTTATAAATTCGCTATTCAATCTTAAAAACTATTCATTATGAGAAAATTAATGTTGGCAATTATTGCCTTATTAGGAATTACCGTAAGTTCAACGGCGCAGCAAGCTCCTGCAAAAGCTGACAAAGCGAAAACAGAGGCTAAAAAACCAGCCGCTAAAAAAGAAGAAGCCAAAAAACCAGAAGCAAAAAAGGAAGAGTCTAAAGCTCCATTAAAAAAAGATGGAACACCAGACAAACGTTTTAAAGAAAACAAAGGAACTAAAGAAGTTCATTTGAAAAAAGACGGAACGCCCGATAAGCGTTATAAAGAAAACAAAAAATAAAGTTAATGCCGCTGATAAAGCGGCATTTTTTATTATTTTCTTTTTTCCATTTCTTCAAGCATGGCAATAATTTTGTCTAATTTATCAACTTCTAGTTTGTTTAACTTTACAGCTAAAGCTTCAATTTCTAGTTTAGCATCAACATTCGTTTGATAATCAGCTTCGGCATGCATTCTATCACGTTCATTTTGTCTGTTTTGCGCCATCATGATAATGGGTGCCGCATAGGCAGCTTGTGTGGAGAACAATAAGTTCAACAAGATAAACGGATAGGGATCCCAATGGTAGACAAATGCTACAAAATTTAGTGCCATCCAGATGGCGACAATTACCGTTTGAATGATGATAAATCTCCACGAGCCCATTCCTGTGGCTACGCTATCGGCTAGTCGGCTTCCAAAAGATAAGTTGTCTTTGTGTTCTTGATGCCATGTTTTTTTTGATGCCATATTTTTGGTTTTTTAATGTTTTTGGTTTGTTTTTATTTTGAGAAGAATTAATTTAATATTTCATCCAAATATATAAAAATAAACAGAACACAAAAAAACCGCCAATGAAAATTGACGATTGTTTAGTTTTATAAATTAATGCTATTACTTAATAGGTAGCATTGTTTTTAACTCTTATAGTATTAAAAACTTACATATACGCCTCAATTGGCGCACAACTGCACACTAAATTTCGATCACCATAGGCATCATCCACTCGGCGTACACTTGGCCAAAATTTATTTTCTGAAATATAATCTAATGGGAAAGCTGCTTGCTCTCTAGTATAAGGAAAATCCCATGTATCAGCGGTTAGCATCGCCAAGGTATGTGGTGCATTATGCAAAATATTATTGGTTTCTTCTTTTGAAGATGCTTCAATTTCTTTCCTAATTGAAATCATTGCATCGCAAAAACGATCCAATTCTGCTAAATCTTCGCTTTCGGTAGGTTCAATCATCAAAGTTCCGGCTACCGGAAATGAAACGGTTGGTGCGTGAAAGCCATAATCCATCAAACGTTTGGCAATATCAGTAACTTCGATGCCTTTTTCCTTGAACGCTCTGCAATCTAGGATCATTTCATGTGCTGCGCGTCCCATTTCTCCCGAATACAATACTGGATAATGTGCTTCTAAACGAACTTTCATGTAATTAGCATTTAGAATAGCATATTGAGTAGCGGCTTTCAAACCTTCTGCGCCGAGCATTGCGATGTATCCATAAGATATCAAACAAACCAAAGCCGAACCAAATGGTGCCGCAGAAATGGCTGAAATCGCTTGACTTCCGCCAGTTGGTATAATTGGATTAGTTGGTAAAAATGGAACTAATTTTTCGTTCACACAAATAGGACCAACGCCAGGGCCGCCGCCGCCATGAGGAATAGCGAACGTTTTGTGTAAGTTTAGGTGACACACATCAGCACCAATAGTGGCAGGATTGGTTAATCCAACTTGCGCGTTCATGTTGGCGCCGTCCATATATACTAATCCTCCGTTGTCGTGAATGATTTGTGTGATTTCACAAATGGCACTTTCAAAAACGCCATGTGTGGACGGATAAGTAACCATTAAAGCTGACAAATTTTCGGCATGCAAAATTGCTTTTTCTCTTAAATCTTCAACATCAATGTTGCCGTTTTCCATAGTTTTGGTAACGATAATTTGCATCCCTGCCATTGCAGCTGAAGCGGGATTGGTTCCGTGTGCGGATGATGGAATCAAACACACATTTCTATGATGATCGCCTCGAGATAAATGATACGCTCGAATGGTCATTAAACCAGCATATTCACCTTGCGCACCCGAATTGGGTTGCAATGTTGTTCCTGCAAAGCCGGTAACGATGTTCAATTGATGCTCTAATTTCTTAAGCATCATTTGATACCCTTCGGCTTGTTCGATAGGAGCAAAGGGGTGAATGCTATTCCAGTTTGCCATGGATAACGGTAACATTTCCGCCGCTGCATTCAATTTCATCGTACAAGAACCTAAGGAAATCATGGAGTGGTTTAACGATAAATCTTTACGTTCTAATTTTTTTATGTAGCGCATCAACTGACTTTCAGAATGGTGATTGTTGAAAACATCATGTTTCAAAAAAGTTGATTTTCTTACTAAAGTTTCAGGGATTAATTCTTCATTAGCTAATTCACTAATTGTAAAAGTGTCTTTTTGTAATGCTTCCGCAAAAATTGTAATAATTTGATTTATATCCGCAATAGAAGTGGTTTCATTTACAGCAATTGAAATCGTTTCACTATCAATATAAAAGAAATTAACTTCGTGTTTTTCGGCAATGGTTTTTACTTTCGATGCATCCGCTTTAACGGCAATCGTGTCAAAGAACGCCGTGTTGATGTTGTAAACGCCTAATTTATTTAAGGCATCCGCCAAAGTTACTGCAGAAGCATGTACTTTATTTGCAATATATTTTAAACCTTTTGGTCCGTGAAAAACCGCATACATTCCTGCCATAACAGCCAATAATACTTGTGCTGTACAGATATTTGAAGTTGCTTTTTCACGTTTGATATGTTGCTCACGAGTTCCTAAAGCCATTCGTAAAGCACGATTTCCGTTTGCATCAATAGTTACACCAATGATTCTTCCTGGCATGGAGCGTTTGTATTCTTCTTTAGTTGCAAAAAAAGCTGCGTGTGGACCACCATAACCCATTGGTATTCCAAAACGTTGCGTGGTTCCTACTACAACATCGGCACCCAATTCACAAGGAGGTGTTAATTTTACTAATGATAAGATATCGGACGCAACTGCTACTTTAATTTCATTTTCTTTAGCTTTTGCAATAAATCCAGCATAATCATTTACTTGTCCAAATTTTCCAGGATATTGAAGAATAGCACCAAAAAAATCAGATGAAAAATCAAAATTTTCATGATTTCCAATGACTAATTCGATTCCTTTTGGAGTAGAACGCGTTTCTAAAACTGATATTGTTTGCGGTAATACTTCTTCTGAAACGAAAAATTTATTAGCGTTATTTTTCTTTTGATCTCGAGTACGAACGTCAAATAATAATGCCATGGCTTCGGCCGCAGCAGTCGATTCGTCTAATAAAGAAGCATTGGCAATTTCCATTCCAGTTAATTCGATAACGGTGGTTTGGAAATTTAAAATAGCTTCCAATCGACCTTGAGCAATTTCTGCTTGATAAGGAGTATAAGCCGTGTACCAACCTGGATTTTCAAAAATATTTCTCTGAATTACTGCGGGAACAATTGTGGGATGATACCCTAAACCAATATAGGATTTGAATACTTTGTTTTTCTTTCCTAATCCCTGTATGTGATATAAATATTCGTATTCCGTCATTGCAGGATCTAATTGCAATTCATTTTTCAGACGGATATTATCGGGCACCGTTTCGTAGATTAATTGGTCAAGACTGTCAACTCCAACGGTTTTAAACATATGTTGTAGGTCGTTCTCACGTGGACCTATGTGGCGTAATGCAAATGCGTCTGTTCTCATTTAATGGTGATAAATATAAAGTTTGAGTGTGTTGTTTTGGTATTGAAATCGATTTTCGATTAAAGTCACAAAAGTAATTATTATACTTTTATTTTTAAGTTAAACAAAGGGTAATATTTTGAGAAATTGTTAACTAAAAACACGGTTTATTAACAGAATGATTAGTTTTGTAACATGCTTTTTTTTAAGAGATTTTTCAATTTTTATATTCAATCTTCCATACATGTAGCTATCGCTGTTGTGTGTTTAGTTTATATTACTGATTTTTCTTCTAATTTATGCCATAATTTTGTTTACCCGAGTTGTGTTTTTTTTGGAACTATTGTTGGATATAATTTTTTAAAATATTTTAAAATTTTTACCACCCGTCGTTTTCATCACAAAAAATATTTGGGCATTTTAACAGTCACAATAGTCTCGTGTTTTGGATTTCTTTTTTTCTTTCTATTGCTAAAAAGAAGTGTTCAAATTCTGATTATAGTTTCTGGATTGTTGGTTTTAATCTATCCTTTTTTGCGAAGGCACGGTTGGTTAAAAATGTTCCTTGTAAGTTTTGTAGTAACTTTTGTTTCTGTTTACATTCCGTTTCCTATTCGGAACCGAATTGAAATGGATTTCTACATAACCATGATGCAACGATTTCTAATTCTAGTGAGTTTGTTAATTCCGTTTGAGATTTTAGACAGTAAAACCGATGCAGCATCATTGCAGACATTACCACAACAATTTGGCATTAATAAAACTAAATTATTTGGGATTTTGTTAGTGATTCCTTTTATAATTCTTGAGTTTATTAAGTCCAATTCATCCTTTTTAGCGTTGCCAATCGGAATTATGACGGTATTGTTTATTCACTTTTCATCGGTAGACCGATATAAATATTATACTTCTTTTTGGGTTGAAAGTGTACCGATTTTTTGGTTGATTTTAGTTTTGATTTTCAGCTAATCTTTTCAAAACGTTATTTCGTTCGATAATGAAATGAGTAAGATGTTTTTTCAAGAGTATTTTATCAAATAAACGGCCAAAAATTCCAAATGGTGTTTCGTAATTTAGGGTGTCAATCATGACCGTTTTCCCGTCTTTTTCTACAAACGAGTGTTCGTGTTTAAAGGATTTAAAGGCACCTTTTTCCATTTCATCTACAAAATAATCGTATAAATCCATTGCCGTTATTCGGCTTTTATGTTGGAGATAAAATCCAAAATGCTTGCCGCTCCAAGTCACCGTTTCATTATAATGTATCAATCCTAATGTAACGCCCTCAATTGCTTTTTCATGGGTTTGACTGGCCGAATTTTGATGGACATCAATGTCTCTGGATAAATCAAAAACGATTTGCTTGGGTGCGTTTATTTTTGTGATTAGATTTATTGTTGTCATTAGTTTTTTAAAATTTATAGTGTCCGATTGAATTATGAATAAAAAGCATCATATTCACCACAGCAAATAAGACAAATAAAGTGTTCATAAAATAACTTCCGACTTTAAATAAAGTGCGTTTCGGAATGTCATACATTGGATAGTAAGCAATTTGAGTAGCTACTTTTCCAACCCAATACGCTGCAATTAATCCCGTTAAGGCAACCGCTAAAGCACTTTGCTCTTTCAGTTCGTTGGTAAATAAAATCGCAATCAATCCGAAAGAAAAGTTCAATCCTTGAATGTATCTTCCGTAGGTTTTTGCAATTTCCTAGTTTAACGGTTTGAGTTTTTTTACATCAGTATACCAGTCAAAAACTTGGTGTCTAATGTAGGGATAAATCAGTGCTGTAAAAATTTGGCCTATACCACTAGTGATGATGAGCCAGTTGGGAATTGTTAAATTCATGATTATGTAATTGTTTTTTTACCTTCAATAGTGATTTTTGAGCCCAATGCTAAGAAAGCGGAGGTTGGTTTTAAATCTTGTAAAAACTTAAATTCAGCGCAATAAATGCTTTCAAAATCTACTTCAATTTTATAATCCAACACTTCCAATTGTTCCCATCTTGGATGCGTGACAGCATATTCAATTGATTTTTCTGTGTTGTAATTGGTGTAGCCAAAATAGTGCTCGGTTATGAATTCTGCCTTTGAATTTAATTCAATGGGAATGGCATTTTTTTTAGTTGTCATTGCAATCGAATTCCATTTAGAATCTTTAAACCATTCATACTGAAATGTTTTTGAAGTATCATTTTCAGTTCTTGAATGGCGCATTTTCAAAGTTTGATAATGTTCGTTGTATAAAGTGTTGGCCACTAGTGTAATGGCATGTTTCGGAACAATTTCTTTTACAAATACAACGCCCCGTTTCCATTGATTATTCTCAAATCGTTTTACGTAAAAACGCAAATTGACCTCTTCAAAATTAACATGAAACGGAACTTTAATCCCTAAAACTTTGACGTTTTCAAACATAAATCCAATCAGACTAATATAACATTTGCCGTTCCACAAGTCGATTTCAGTTCCTTTAGGAACATACTTTTCTAAGATTTTCGGATCTATTTCATAATTAAATAGAGCTAAATCATTCCATTCTGCAGTTAGGAAACTCATTTTTTAGTATAAATTAAAATTGATAAAAATAAACACAACACGAAAGGCATACACCAAAACCAATCAAATCCAACTTTACCATATAGGAAAAAAAAGAAAATTGCAACTAGTAGAAAATAAATCTTAATAGGTTTGTTTTTAGGATACTCATACCAAAAGAAAATACCTGTCAACACCTGAATGAATCCTGTTGCCATTGTTGAAATTAAAGCTGTTATTAAATAATCCTTATCAATAATTCCCAATAGTGCAAAAACTATAGGAATTCCCAATGCTGTTGTATTTAATACTTTTAATGCTTTCATTTGTTTATCATTTTAGACTTTCAGAAAAAAATGAAAGTTTCGATTAAAATTTTTTTACTTCATGATTTTAATAACCAATTGTGCCAACCAATTGTCTTTATATTCCGTCATTTTGTCTAGCATGTTATCAGCTTTCAAAACAAAATCGTAAAGTTTGGTAGTTTGATCCACAAAATGTTTTTCTTCAGCCGTGTTATCAGAGGTTATCGATGACACTTCTTTCAGTACTTTTAAGGCGGGTTTGATTTCGCGTTTGCTGCGTTCTCTCGAAATTTTTACGGCTAGTTCATCTAAATCTTTTTCGGCTGTAAAATACTCCCGTCGTTCGCCAGCTTTGTATTCTTTGTATACAATACCCCAATCCATTAGAGCTCTTAAATTCATCGACGCATTACCACGAGAAATCTGCAATTCTTCCATAATTTCTTCCATCGAAACGGCTTCGTGCGACACCATCAACAGCGCATGAATTTGCGCCATGGTTTTGTTAATTCCCCATTGACTACCCAATGCACCCCAGGTTTGAACGAATTTATTTTTAGCTTCTTTGAATTCCATGTTGATCGTTATTTCATTTTGATAGGACAAAGATATATAAAAGTTTTTAAACTTTCAAAAAAAAATGAAAGTTTGTTTTAAAAAATAACAGAATTGTTGTCCTTCGGTTATCTTTTGTCATCTTTTGAATAATTTGAAACCCAATTAATATTGATTTCAGCTCCTAAAAATTGAGGTTCGCGTTTTCTAATAACTTAAATTACTGATTTA
>CAZSZH010000075.1:0-9028 GCA_964610785.1 uncultured Flavobacterium sp.
TCTGGAGTATTTCCTTCTAAAGTAGTTCTGATGGTAATTTTAATGTCTCCTGTTTCTAACTTTACTTCGGCTACTCCCGAATTAGATACAAATTTGATTAGGTTTTGAATTTCTTTTAAATCCATAATATTATTTGTTTTTAGTTATAGTTTTATTGTTTGTTGTATGCCCATTTTAAATAAATCGAACCCCATGTAAATCCGCCACCAAAAGCAGCAAATATGAGGTTATCTCCTTTTTTAAATTTATCTTCAAAATCACTTAACAACAATGGTAAGGTTGCCGAAGTAGTGTTTCCGTATTTGTGAATGTTTATAAGAACTTTTTCTTCATCAAGATCCATTCTTGAAGCTGTTGCATCGATAATTCTTTTATTGGCTTGATGTGCAATTAACCAATCTACATCGTTGTTTGTTAGATTATTACGTTGCATGATTTTATCACTGACATCTGCCATTCCAGAAACTGCATATTTAAAAACAGTTTTTCCGTCTTGAAAAACATAATGTTGTCTATTCTCAACCGTTTCTTTAGAAGCCGGAAGGATAGAACCGCCAGCATCTATCTTTAGATATTCTCTTCCGATTCCGTCTGATCTTAAAATTTCATCCTGAATCCCAAGTCCTTCGAGATTTGGCTCAAATAAAACAGCACCAGCACCATCGCCAAAAATGATACAAGTTGCTCTATCAGTGTAATCAATAATAGACGACATTTTATCGGCACCTATTAAAAGTACTTTCTTATATTTCCCCGATTGAACGTAAGCCGATGCAACCGACATTCCATATAAAAAGCTGGAACAGGCGGCTTGTAAATCAAAAGCAAATGCATTAACAGCTCCTATTTGAGTCGCTACATAAACGCCAGTAGACGCCACCAACATATCGGGTGTTGTAGTTGCCATGATAACTAAATCAATTTCGGCAGGATTTAAGTTACTTTTTTTAATTAAATCTTGTGCCGCTTGTATGGCTAAATAGGAAGTTCCTTTTCCAGAATCTTTTAATAAACGTCTTTCTTTTATTCCAGTTCTAGTAGTTATCCACTCATCATTTGTCTCGACCAAAGTTTCTAAAACTTGATTTGAAAGCACAAAATCTGGAACATAACCACCGACAGCGGTAATAGCGGCTGTAATTGTATTCATAGTAATGTTTTAAATACTCTTAAAAAAATTGCTTTTAAAAAGAGGTGGAATTTACAAAAAAAATATTAGTTAAATACTATTTTGAAAAAACAAAAAACTCTCACAGTGTGAGAGTTTAAATGTAAATTTAAATATGAATTAAGCAGCTGCTACTGATTTATCAATAACTACTTGACCTCTGTAATACATTTTACCTTCGTGCCAGTAAGCTCTGTGGTATAAATGCGCTTCTCCAGTTACTGGACAAGTTGCAATTGTTGCAGCGGTTGCTTTGTAATGAGTTCTTCTCTTATCTCTTCTTGTTTTCGAGATTTTTCTTTTAGGATGTGCCATTTTACTATATTATTTATCCGTTAATAGTTGTTTTAATTTGTCCCAACGAGGGTCTGTATTGTCTTCTTGTTTATTGTCTTTATTATGTTCTTTAACTGTTAGTTTTGAGAGTGCTTCTAGCGATTCTGTTTGTAAAGTTCCGTCTTTAACTCCTGGATGAACTCTTTTTAATGGAACCGAAAGAACAATCATTTCATAAATATATTGCGATATATCTAATTGATATTCTCCATGAGGTATAATTAATAACTCTTCATTATCATTGTTAAACTCATCTCCAAACTGCACGACCAATTTAATTTTACCTTTAATGGGTAAATCAAACATTTCGTTAGTTAAATCACAAGGCACGTGAACCGTTCCTTTATGCTTGAAAGCAAGTTCTAACATCGTTGTTTTCTTCTCCAAAACCACATTTACTTTGATATCACAATCTTCATATTCGTGATAATCAAATTTCTCAAAGAACGTTTTTTTTATTTCAAATTCAAGTTGATGTTTGCCTAACTTTAATCCAATAAACGGAATTAAAAATTCATTTGTAACTTTCATCATTTCATCAATTTGTCCAATCCGAAGATTCGGGTTTGGGAGTGCAAAGATATAAATTTATTATAAATCCAAAAGGCTTATGCTCCTTTTTTTGTTTCTAATTGTTTTTCTCTTATTTTTAGGGGGTTTTTAGACACTTCTAAATACTCATTTCTAGAGTTATAGATGTCAATTGCAAGATAAACCGCTTCTTTAAACGAACTATTGTCTGCTATTCCTTTTCCCGCAATTTCATAGGCCGTTCCGTGATCCGGAGAAGTTCTTATTTTATTTAAACCCGCTGTATAATTTACGCCACTCCCAAAAGACAAGGTTTTAAAGGGAATTAATCCCTGATCGTGATAGGTAGCAATTACCGCATCAAATTTTTCATACTGCCCGCTTCCAAAAAAACCATCAGCTGAATAAGGTCCAAATGCCAATATACCTTTATCAAATATTTTTTTAATGGTAGGCTTAATAATAGTATCATCTTCTTTTCCGATTACCCCATTATCTCCAGCATGTGGGTTTAACGATAAAACAGCAATTCTTGGTTTATTAATACTAAAATCTTGTTTTAAAGTTTTGTTTATCGTTTCAATTTTTTTAATTATCAATTGTTCTGTTAAATGTTTTGACACTTCATTTACTGGAATATGGTCGGTAAGCAACCCTACTCTTAAATTATCCTGAACCATTAACATTAATGCGTTTCCTTCAAGCTCTTTATCTAAATAATCGGTATGTCCTGGGAATTTAAAATCGTCTGATTGAATGTTATATTTATTAATTGGAGCCGTAACTAATACATCAACCAAACCGTCCTTCAACGCATTTATTGCGGCAACGAAAGATTTAATGGCATATTTTCCAACATTTTCGTCATTTTGACCAAAATTAATGTCAACTCCTTCTTTCCAAACATTTAATACATTTATTTTTCCTTTCACTAATTGATCCATTCTATCAATTCCATGTAAGGCAACTTCTGAATTGAGATTTCTTTTAATGAAGGAAAGGATTTTGACATTTGCAAAAATAACCGGCGTACACAACTCCAACATTCGAGAATCTTCAAATGTTTTAAGAATAACTTCGCTTCCAATACCGTTTAAATCTCCAATTGAAATTCCGACGATTATATTTTCTGCTTTTTTCATGACGAATTGTTCTATTTATTGCTAATTTTGAAGTGCAAATTTAGTAAAATAAAACGACAAATGTTTACAGGAATTATTGAAACCCTCGGAATAATTAAAGACCTTCAAAAAGAAGATGAAAACTTACACATTACGGTGAGTTCCTCGATAACAAACGAATTAAAAATTGACCAAAGTGTCGCACATAATGGAGTTTGCTTGACCATAATTGCTATTGAAAACGATTGTTATACAGTTACGGCAATAAAAGAAACTATTGAAAAAACTAATGTTGGTGATTGGCAGATTGGTGATGTCATAAATCTCGAAAGAGCCATGAAGCTTGGAGATCGATTAGACGGACATATCGTTCAAGGTCATGTGGATCAAATTGGAATTTGTACCTTAATACAAGAAACCGATGGAAGTTGGAAATTTACGTTTGAATATGATAAAGTTTTAAATAACCTTACCATAGAAAAGGGTTCTATAACCGTCAATGGTGTTAGCTTAACGGTTGTTGATTCTAAAATTAATGAATTTAGCGTTGCGATAATACCATTTACCTACGAACATACTAATTTTAAAACCTTCGAGGTTGGATCTAAAATAAATCTAGAATTTGACGTAATAGGCAAATATGTAGCTAAACTAAATCAAATAAGAGATTAGGTTTAAAAAATCAAAAGCTTCAAGATAAACTTGAAGCTTTTTTAAATTTATATAGTTTGCAAAACGCTAGTATTAAGGAAAAAAATGCCAATACAATCAAGCCCCCATCAATTGGCAAACCTGGTGGTGGTGGTGGTATAGGTGGTGGTGGATTATTAGATGCAATAGATGAGTTGCAACATAAAATTCCAATAATTAACAGCGCTATTTTAACTAGGTTAATTTTCATAGGGCGTAAAAGTAAAAAAAAAAAGTCTGCATAAAAATTTTTTATATTGTTATTTATTTGATGTAGTAAATAATTTACATTTTATTTACATATAACTTAATTTTTATATAAACGCAAAAACAACCTTTTGTTAAATTAATTACAAAAAAAGACCTCTTTTTTGAGGTCTTTTATATTGTGGTCCCACTTGGGCTCGAACCAAGGACCACCTGATTATGAGTCAGGTGCTCTAACCAACTGAGCTATAGGACCGCTTTTGAGGTTGCAATATTAACACTATTTTTGATTTGATGCAACTATTTTTATCCTATTTCTTGACAAAGTTCTATTAAAACTCCATTTGTGCTTTTAGGATGTAAAAAAGCTACTAACTTATTATCTGCTCCTTTTTTAGGAACTTCATTTAGTAAAATAAATCCTTCTTCCTGCAATCGTTTCATTTCCGATATAATATCTTCTACATCAAAAGCTATGTGATGAACGCCTTCTCCTTTCTTATCAATAAATTTAGCTATCGGACTTTCCGGATGAGTAGCTTCAAGCAATTCTATTTTGTTTGGTCCATTCCTAAAGAAAGAAGTTTTCACACCTTCACTTGCGACTTCCTCTTGCTTATAAGCGGGAGCACCAAATAATTTTTCAAAAAGCAAATTCGATGCTTCCAAACTTTTTACTGCAATTCCTATATGTTCTATTTTTTTCATGTTTTTTTGCCACAAAGTCGCTAAGACTCTAAGGTTTTGTAAAATTAAGTATTTTTCAAAAGTTAATTTAAAAAAACAATCTGAAAATTTAATTTTTGAAAAGAGAAATAGTAGAAAAAATTAAACTTTGCGTCTTTGCGTCTTTGTGGCTTTAAAAAAATCGTATTTTTGCCCTATGGAAACTAACAGACAGAAAAAAATAGGAAGCGTACTACAAAATGATTTAGTAGACATTCTTCAAGGTGAAGTGAGAAAAAATGGACTTACCAATTTGATAATTTCGGTTTCAAAAGTAGTAGTCACGACTGATTTGGGTGTTGCAAAAGTATATTTGAGTGTTTTTCCGCAAAATAGAGCGCTAGAAATATTAGAAGCTGTAAAATCAAATGCTCCATTAATAAAACACGATCTATCGCAACGTGTTAAATTACAATTGCGCAAAGTTCCAAATCTTTCTTTCTACATCGATGATTCTCTCGATTATATTGAAAAAATTGACAACGCTCTTGCCGGTAAAGAAAATCCTATTGAAAACAGAGATCTTTTGGAAAAACGTAAAAAAGCGTAAATGAATTTTCCGCTATACATAGCCAAACGATATATCTTTAGTAAAAGCAAGAATAATGCAATCAATATCATTACTCGAATTGCTTCAGGAGGGATAGTTGTAGGCGCTATGGCATTATTCATTGTACTTTCGGTTTTTAGCGGATTAAGAGAGTTCAGCTTGTCATTTTCAAATGATTTTGACCCAGATTTAAAAGCAATCCCAGTATCTGGAAAATCATTTATCATTTCACCTGAACAAGAAAAACAAATAAAAAATGTAAAAGGTCTTGCTGATTTCAGTAAAGTTATAGAAGAACGCGTACTTTTTTCGTTTAAAGGAAAACAACAAGTTGCTTTTCTAAAAGGAGTCGATAAAAACTTTGTGAAAGTAAACAAAGCTTCCGAAAAACTTTTCAATGGACAATGGGTGAAGTCTGATACGTATCAATGCGTGATTGGCTACGGAATATCAGAAAAATTATCAATGGGATTATTTGATTTTAATAATTCTTTTGAAACCTACGTGCCTAAACCCGGAAAAGGAAGTATTGAAAATCCGGATCAAGCATTTAACAAAGCAGTTCTAATACCAGTTGGAATTTATGCTATAAGTGAAGAATTGGACTCAAAATATGTTTTTGCAGATTTGGGTTTGGTACAAGAATTATTAGAATACAAGCCTTTTCAGATTTCAGGAATTGAAATCAAAACAAAACCTAACGCTAACCAAAGTGAAATAATCGCTAAAATTCAAAAAATACTGGACAATAAAGTAAACATTAAAACACGAGCGCAGCAAAACGCTACTCTTTATAAAATGTTGAATACTGAAAATATTGCAATATATTTAATCTTTACTTTAGTAATAATTATGATTTTATTTGCCTTTTCGGGTGCGATAATCATGATGGTATTAGATAAAAAAGACAACCTAAAAACGCTCTATTATTTAGGAACTGAACCTAAAAATATAACTAAAATATTTTTATTTCAAGGAATACTTTTGTGCTTCATTGCCGGGATTATTGGATTACTGTTGGGCTCAATAATAGTTTTGGTCCAACTGAAGTTTCGATTGATCATGATTACACCGTCCTTAGCCTATCCTGTTGTGTTTTCTTTAAATAACATCGCAATCGTTTTTGGAACCATCATGCTTTTAGGGTTTTTAGCAAGTCTTATTGCCAGCAGTAGAGCACGTAAAAGTGTAGTTGATTAAATTACTTGGTAATTAGAATAAATCTCTTGAATTTCATCTAATGTTTTAAATAATACTTCTGGATCTTCTATAGTTACCAACTTTAATCGGAATTCTTTGAAATTGGATATTCCTTTGAAATAATTGGTGTAATGACGGCGCATTTCTACTATTCCAAGACGTTCTCCTTTCCAATCCATTGACCATTTTAAATGATTTCTTGCAGCTTCTACTCTATCAGAAATTGTTGGTTTTGCCAAATGTTCGCCAGTAGCAAAATAATGTTTGATTTCATTAAAAATCCATGGATATCCGATCGCTGCACGACCAATCATCATACCGTCAAGACCAAATTTATTCTTATATTCTAACGCTTTTTCTGGAGAATCGATATCACCATTTCCAAAAATAGGCATAGTAATTCTTGGATTATTCTTAACGCGTTCAATATGCGACCAATCCGAATGTCCTTTGTACATTTGAGCTCGTGTTCGCGCATGAACAGTTAATGCTTGAACACCTACATCTTGCAATCGTTCGGCCACTTCATCAATATTAACGGAATTTTCATCCCAACCTAAACGTGTCTTTACCGTTACCGGAAGATTCGTTCCTTTGATTACCGATTTTGTTAAACGTACCATCAAGTCGACATCTTTTAAAACTCCTGCACCAGCACCTTTACAAACAACCTTTTTCACGGGACATCCAAAATTAATATCTACCAGATCGGGATGAACCGCATCGACAATTCTTGCCGACATTTCCATGGCTTCCTCATCACCGCCAAAAATTTGAATACCAACAGGACGTTCATAATCAAAAATATCTAATTTCATTCGGCTTTTAATAGCATCACGTATTAATCCTTCTGAAGAGATAAATTCAGAATACATTAAATCGGCTCCGTGAAGTTTACACAATCTGCGAAATGGCGGATCGCTCACGTCTTCCATAGGCGCAAGTAATAATGGGAAATCGGGTAATTCTATGTTGCCTATTTTGGGCATTAAAAAAATTTTTTGCAAAAATACAAAAAATCGGTGGTTTCAAGTTTCAAGGTTTCAAGTTTCACACCATAAATCAAAACTTTGCTTTATCTTTGCTACTTAAATGCTTAAGCATTTGCTTAAATTGACAGAAAAAGAGCATGAAAAACATTAGAAATTTTTGCATTATTGCACATATTGATCACGGAAAAAGCACCCTTGCTGATCGACTTCTTGGCGCCACACAAACCGTTACTGCTCGTGAAGAAAAAGCACAATTGCTTGACAACATGGATTTGGAACGCGAACGTGGTATTACTATTAAAAGCCATGCCATTCAAATGGAGTATAAATACAAGGGAGAAGATTATATCCTAAACCTTATTGATACTCCTGGTCACGTAGATTTTTCGTATGAAGTTTCTCGTTCCATTGCAGCCTGCGAAGGCGCACTTTTGATTGTTGATGCAGCACAAAGTATTCAGGCACAAACTATTTCAAATTTATATCTTGCATTAGAAAATGACTTGGAAATTATTCCAGTATTAAACAAGGTGGATTTACCAAGTGCTAATCCTGAAGAAGTTAGCGATGATATTATTGATTTATTAGGATGTAAACTAGAAGATATTATTCATGCATCAGGAAAAACTGGTTTTGGTGTAGAAAATATTTTAGCCGCTATTATTGAAAAAATTCCACCTCCAAAAGGAGTAGTTGATGAGCCGTTACAAGCCTTAATTTTTGATTCACATTACAATCCTTTTCGAGGAATTGAAGTAATTTTTAGAGTGAAAAATGGCGAAATTCGTAAAGGACAAAAAATTAAATTCATGGCAACAGGCAATGAATATTTTGCTGATGAAGTAGGTACATTGAAGCTCAATCAAGTTCCGAAGAATGTTATTTCTGCAGGAGATGTTGGGTATTTAATATCTGGAATTAAAGAAGCTAAAGAAGTCAAAGTTGGTGATACCATTACCGATGCTAAAACCCCAACGACCAATATGATTACAGGATTTGAAGATGTTAAACCAATGGTATTTGCTGGAATTTATCCTGTTGACACCGAAGATTATGAGGACTTGCGAGCTTCTATGGAAAAACTGCAGTTGAATGATGCTTCGTTAGTTTTTGTAGCCGAAAGTTCTGCAGCGTTGGGATTTGGTTTTCGCTGTGGATTTTTAGGAATGTTGCATTTAGAGATTATCCAAGAACGATTGGAGAGAGAGTACGATATGACCGTTATTACAACAGTTCCTAACGTATCTTATCTAGCTTATACTAAAAAAGAACCTGAAATTCCGTTTGTAGTAAACAACCCTTCCGATTTACCCGAACCTTCCCGCCTAGATAGAGTTGAAGAGCCCTATATCAAAGCTACCATCATAACAAAATCTGATTTTGTAGGTAATGTAATGAGTTTATGTATAGAAAAACGCGGGGTGATTACCAATCAAACCTATTTAACTACAGAACGAGTGGAATTGAATTTTGATATGCCGTTAGCTGAAATTGTATTCGATTTTTA
>CAZSZH010000076.1:0-8964 GCA_964610785.1 uncultured Flavobacterium sp.
GAATTTCTTGCAGAAGTAAAAGGAGCCTATTTGCGTAGTATTGATTTTGATTGAATGTTCCTGTAAACTTGCAAGAAGTTTAATCCGTTGATTTTAAAAGAATTGAATAAGTAATTAACGCATCAAAATTGTAACTTTCTCCAATAGGGGGAGCTTAATTAGAAAGCCTTTACAGCAATGTAAAGGCTTTTTTTATGGTACTTTTTTATTGTGCTGTGCAAATTCGGCAAAAACATCTCGAATTATAACCTCAAGATTCACCTTTTTTACCTTAAGTTCTATGTTTTTGATAAAATGTATTGCTAATATTATTTATCACTGAAATAGGTTTATTAAAAAATTAATATATTTGATAAACTAAAGCGAAACAAATATTTGCCTATACATCAATTGGATGGATTGGAACCATTTTATGGCTACTAAACATGAGTTAGCGCTAATGCGTAAATCGTAACCGAGAATTCAAGAACTTAACACAACATTTATAAAAATTAATCATGAAAACATTTAATCTTTTTGTACTAACAATTTTTACATTATTGTCTTTAACTTCATGTGAACTTCATGTTGGTGGTGAAGGTGTAATTTTAAACGAGAAAGATATTCCTATATCAAATGCCAAAATTTATTTACTATTAGATGGGAAATATGTTGATACTGCATATACAACTGAAGAAGGAAGATTTAATATTGGTTTTATGACTGGAATGAGTCTTTCGCCTAAAATAAGAAAGCAAAAGATGATAATAAATAAAAAAGGATTCGAACAACTCATTTTGGATTTGAATAAGGAAGAAGAAGATACAACATTTAAAAGTTGGAAAATGAAACTAATTTTAAAATCAATTGACACAATTCATCAAAAAACATAAATCGCACTACTGCTAACACTTGCTAAAACTCATGGCTAGTTTTTCGGTAAATTGTTCGTTTACTTTTCATAACTTCGCTTGGTTGGTTATGGAAAAAAAGCTTTCCATAAGCCGCCACAAGCTCTAGTAAGGAAACGTCACGATTAATTTTGCATAACCTCCACAACAAATGAACTTACAATTCCTTATTATTTATCAATTCTGATAATTATTCAATAGGCAAAGAACGCCTTTCATAAGATACCTAAATGTGCCCTGACTTTATGTAAAAGTCGATACAAATCGAGTCTACTATTAAACATTTTGCTGAGTAGCGACTTGTTTTTTATACTTTTACCATCAAAATACAAGAGATGAAAATAAAAATTATCGCGTTTGTGTTATTCACTTCGTTTTTATGGGCGCAACAAACCTTAATTCCGTATCGCAAGGGTTCCTTGTGGGGATTATGCGACAAGAAGTCAAATATGGTTTTAAATCCTGTTTTTGACAGTATTAAAGACATGGATTATGTACAACTCTTTAGAGTACACCAAAACGGAAATGAAGGCGTGGCTTATCAAGGAAAAATTGTGATTGCGCCAAGCGCTACCTTTACCTATTATGAACGAGAAAGTATATTTATTGTAGAACAAAATAAGAAAGATCCTCAATCGGGCTACACTGCTGTTTATAATTTGAATGGTCAGAAAGTGATTCAGGAGCCAATTAGTGATATCACAATTACTCATAGTTCAAAACCAACAGATCCAGTAGTTGTGGTTGTCACCGGAGGCAACAAAAATTCTGGCGTTTTTGTTTATGATAAATCGAAACAGAAAATTGTGCAATGGCTTTATAAAGATAAAAATGCTTATTTTGCTTGTAAATTCAAACCTTCGGACAAAGCAATTCACATTTATTTTCACGACGAAAAAACAGACAAAAGTTTTTATTATAAAGCGAATTATAGTAGTACACTCAAAAAATATGCGTTAGCACCCGACACACAAGCGCAAGTAGAAGACATGAATTCCAACCAAGAAGTAGTGGAACAACGCGAGGATAAATATGGTTTTTATGAAGTTAAAAACAATTATGCCGAGAGAATTTATGCATTTGCCACCAAAAAAGGAAAAACAAGACTATTGAGAACCGATCGGAGAAATCATGACAGTACATTCAAACATGATTCTATATTTTTTGATATTCCCGAAACCGATATAAAAATTCGTAAATTCATTCAAGGCAATGGATATGAGTTGAGCCAGTATGACACCTCACCCAATAATGTATCCGACAAAGAAAAAGTAGATACTATTTTCACCTATTATAATTATCTAACCTATAAAAAGAACAACAAACTAGGCCTCATTCTTGGTGCCAAAGTTTGGGAAGCCAAATATGATAGTATTCGTTATTTTAGAGCCGAAAGCGAATTAAAACCCTACTTTTTAGTTTCTATAAAAAATGATCAAGGTATTGCCAAATGGGGCGTAATTGCGGCAGAAAATCAAATTATTTTACCTTGTGTGTATGACGAAATCACAGTTAATTTTAAGGGAGGCTATGGTACTTTGTGGGCAATTAAGCAAAACGGTCGCTATGGAATTGCTAACAATCGCGGTAAAATTTTGAAAGAACCACAATATGACAATGTTTTTCCAAAAGAATTGTTCTATGCCATGCACATTGTGCAGAATAATAAATACGGTTGGTACAGTCATGACAATGTGTTTCACGAACCCATATTTCCTTATAAAATCTATTTTGAGCAAATCTTTAACAAAGAACGGTTTTTGAAATTGATTGATGAAAAAGGGAAACTAAAAGGCTATGCTAATTTTGACGGTACATTGTATTTTAAAGATTAATTCTTCACTTCAAAAACATTATTCTCTGGCTTTACATCTGCCATTAAATTGCTTGGGTCGAGTGTAATTTTTTTAATACTGCTTTTTGGTTTTCCAATTTCAAAAAAGTAATTAGGATTTCCCCAAGTCCAATCTTTCAAAACGGTTCGTTTAATTTCTGGCGTAGGATTTTCTTTTTGAAAGCTCATCATTCGCAACGGAATGTAATAACTTTCTTTGGTTCCATTAGTATATTCAATCAATACATCAATAGGCATCGGTGTTCGTCCAATGCGTTCCAACGAAACACTCGTTTTTGGAATACCATCTGTGGCACTTTCTACAGTTTTAATGCCATAATCAATCGTGTTCAAAGTTTCTGTCCAATCGGTTAAATACCAATCTAAATTGGCGCCAGAAACTCTTTCAGCGGTGCGTTTAATATCGTTTGGTGTGGGATGTTTGAATTTGAAATCATAAAAATAGCGTCTTATTGTTTTCATCAGATTTTCTTTCCCGATAAGGTATTCCAATTGTGCTAAAAAGACTTCACCTTTACTGTAGGAAGCAATACTATAGCTTCTGTTTTCGTCATAACGATCACTATGCGTCGATAACGGTTGTTCTTTTCCCGAATTAGCCAAAGTTATATAACTCTTATAAGCACTAAAAAATGGGTTCTCCGATTTCTGCTCCGAAACTTTATTTACGCCTAAATCTTCAATAAACGAGGTAAAACCTTCGTCCATCCAAGGATGTTTACTCTCATTGGAAGCGAGAATATGTTGAAACCATGAATGTCCCATTTCATGTGCAATCAATCCAATTAATCCTTCTGCTTTTCCGGTTCCTAAAATCAAGGTACACATAGCATATTCCATTCCGCCATCACCCCCTTGAATGATAGAATATTGTTTGTATGGATATTTGCCTACAATTTGATTGTAATATGCCATTAATTCCACCGTTTTGGGCTCGGCTATTTTCCAATTATCAATGATGTTTGGATTGTTTTTGTATAAAAAATGTAGGGTGGTGCCAAAGTCGGTTTCGATTACATCATGAAGATAATTTTTATCGGCTGCCCAAGTAAAATCGTGCACATTAGGAGCAATAAAATGCCAAGAAAGTGTTTTTTGCTTTTTAGGAATTTCTACTATAACTCCTTTATTTTGGTAGTTATAACCAATTTCATTTCCGTTTTGTAAATAGCCAGAACCTCCTAAAATATAATTTTTATCGATGGTAATAGTTACATCAAAATTTCCCCAAACACCGTGGAATTCCCTCGCAATATAAGCATCTGCATGCCATCCTTCATAATCAAACTCTGCCATTTTTGGATACCATTGTGCCATTGAGAGTTCTACACCTTCGGCATTATTTCTTCCAGAACGTCTAATTTGAATAGGTACTTGTCCTTCAAAATCTAAGGTAAATGTTGTTGATTTTCCGGGTAAAATAGGTTTTGCAAGGGTAACTTCCAAAATAGTTTCTACTTCTTTTGCAACAGCATTTTCTCCATCTTGTTTAAAATTAGAAACGTGCAAGTAGCCTATCTCATTGGGTTTAAGTTTTGAAATTCTACTTTCTTTTATTTCTTTGCCATCAACTTTGATTTTGTTTACCATTCTACCATCAGGATCTTTTATCGATTGTAAGCGCATATCCATTTCGCTTCCTGGTTGAAAGGCATTATTGTATAAATGGTAAAAAACCCGATGCAAAGTATCGGGTGAATTATTGGTGTAAACTAAATCTTGTTTTCCATGGTATTGATAGGTGTTAACGTCTATTGAAACATTCATCTTGTAATCAACATGCTGTTGCCAATATGGGGTACTTTGACCACTTACCAAATAAAAAGAGCACAGAAGAAAAGAATTTAGAATACACTTTATCATGTGAAATCAGGTTGAATTATATTTTTTTTCCGATAGGGAACGTAACGCCAAGGTTTAGAATCATTTCATAAGTTCCAAAGCTTTGTTTGGCTGTGCCTTCATATATTTTTAGGTTAGAATATCTTGCATAATCTAATTTATTGCAATACTCTAAAAAGACATATTTGTAAAAAGTAACGCGAAGCGCTGCTTCAACGCCTGCATTCCATCCACCAAATTGAAAATGAGGTTTATTTTGTAAACCAGCAAAACTATTGTCAACATGAGGAATAACAGGACCAACACCAACTTTACCTAATAAATCTACTTTAAAATTTTTGGTTGTTTTTCCGAGCCAATTCCATCTTTTTACAAAGTTAAAGAGTAAAAAATTAGCCCCGTTATTCAAATAGTAATGATACCCATTTGCCTCAGAAAAATTGATGGAACCGTTTGTAACTCCATCTTTGGTACCAGTAAAATTAATTGTTTGTCCATCGGTAATAATGTACTTGGTATGATCAAAATTTATTTCAATTCCTAAACCTCTTTTCTTGTTAAAGAAATAGCCAATTCTATAGTTGTATTGCGGAATACTAATTGCTTTTGAAAATAATCCTTCGTCCCAACCTCGGTGGTCATGACCTTGAACATTGTTTAGTGTATAATCGTTTCCTAAAGCTGGTTGAGAAATGTGTACGTCACTGCGAGTGTACCATTCTGTATTATATCCCCAAGAAAAATAGAACTCTCCTTTTCTTTCTTTCTCTGTGGTTTGCGCCAAAACTGAATAACTAGTTAGTATAGAAACTACAGTTAATAACGCAGGTAATGAAATTTTCATTGAGTATTATTTTTTAGAAGATTTTGAGTTTTTAGACATTTTATCTGCCATAAGTAAAGCATTGTAGGCATTTACAATTTTACCAGAAACACATGTTGTTGCAAAAGGCATTTCTTTTTTAGCTTCATCAACAATAACTTTCTCTGAAATTGGAGTTCCAGAATCCATTAAGATATGTTTTACTTGAGAAGCTGTTAAATTTGGATAATAAGAACGAATTAACGCTGCAACGCCAGCAGCATTTGGTGATGCCATCGACGTACCTTGCTCATATTTGTATTTGTTGTTTGGAACTGTTGCATAAATTTCGACACCAGGAGCAAATACATCTACATTTTTGGCTCCGTAATTTGAAAATTCAGCGACTATTTTAGAACCATAAACAGTATTTAAAGCGCCGATTGTAAGCAAGTTATCAGCAATTTCTTTTCCGTTAACTTCGTCTGTTGGGAAGTTTGGCTCTTTATCAACATCTTTAGCGTCATTACCTGCTGCATGAACAATTAAAACATCTTTTTTGGCAGCATATTTTATGGCATCCCAAACCCATTCTTTGTGAGGTGAATAGTCTTTTCCAAAACTTCCGTTGATAACTTTAGCTCCATTATCAACAGCATAACGAATCGCTAATGCAATATCTTTGTCATATTCGTCTCCATTAGGAACCGCACGAACTGCCATAATTTCTATATTATCGGCTACAACACCATCACCACCAATTCCATTTCCGCGAATTTGCGCAATAATTCCGGCCACATGTGTTCCGTGTAAGGCGTCTTCTACATCTGGTCCTTTTACATTTCCATTTCCATAATGTGTTTCTTTCATATCGTCTGGATTATCACCAGTTTTTCTTCCATTGAAATTTACATTTAGATTGTAATTTAATTGATCATATACATATTTCGAATATTCATTGATTTCGTCTTGAAATTTATCTCCTGCTTGACTAGCAATACTTGTCATAATCATCTTGCTTCTTGATAAAGTTCCCTCAGTTGAGGTAATTGCTTTTAATTCGGCAACAGTATATTTTTCTTTGTTTAAGAATTTTCTAATGTCTTTATCAGCATTAACAATCATGTCAACTTGCTGTTTTTGAGGAGTTAGTCCTGATAATTTTTTATCCAATTCGGCTTTTGCTGTTTTGTAAGCTTCCGACCCATCATCTCCTTTTCTAACAATACGGGTTAACTCAAGATTTTCATTGGTTGCTTCTCCAAGGAAGTTCCAACCATGAACATCATCAACAAATCCGTTTTTGTCGTCGTCAATATTGTTTCCTGGAATTTCTTTGGTATTCGTCCAGATTTTTCCTTTTAAATCTTCATGGTCAATGTCTAATCCAGAATCGACAACTCCAACAATGATTTTCGTTCCTTTTTTCCCTTTAAGAAATTCAGCGTAAGCTTTATCAACACTCATTCCAGGAACGGAATCTTTTACTAAATCTAAATCACTCCAGCGTTGTTTTTGTACTTCTGTTAATGCTGTTTTTTTTGCTTTGAACGACTGTGTTTTTTCTTGAGCATTAATGGTAGCAACGGCTAACAGCGCGAATGCAGAAATGTAAATTGGTTTTATTAATTTCATAGTATTTAATTTATTTTGATAATTGGTATAAAAATATTGTTTTAGTTACATTCGTAAACAGGATTAACACTAAATTAAGATATCCTCGCATTTGAAAATATCTTTCAGTCTAACGCCTTTTTCGGTTTTTTCGACGGTAATGATTTCATTGTGGGCATCGTGCTCGAGCATTAAATAATAGTTGTTTTCCGCTGCTGCATTCATGAATTTGGTTTTTTCGTCTAACGTTAACAAAGGTCTCGTGTCGTATCCCATTACATATGGAATCGGGATATGTCCTGCGGTTGCTAGCAAATCGCCACAAAAAACAATCGTTTTATCATGGTATTGAATGTGCGGAATCATTTGTTTTTCGGTGTGACCATCGGCAAAGAAAATTCCGAAACCTAATTCTGATGTTGATAAAAAATCGCCTTCTGGTCTTTTAATGAAATTCAATTGCCCGCTTTCATGCAACGGAATAATATTCTCGTATAAAAAGGATGCTTTTTCTCTCGAATTGGCTTTCGTTGCCCATTCCCAATGGTTGCCGTTCGTCCAATATTTGGCATTTTTAAAAGCCACTTCATAACCGGTTTTGTCTTTATTCCAATTGACACTTCCGCCACAATGATCAAAATGCAAATGCGTCATTAAAACATCGGTCACATCATCGCGATGAAAACCATAGTTTGCCAACGATTTATCCAATGAATGGGTTCCCCAAAGCGAGTAATAACTAAAAAACTTGTCCGATTGCTTGTTGCCCATACCCGTATCAATCAATATTAATCGATTCCCTTCTTCAATTAATAAACAACGGGCAGCAATATCAATAAGATTATTTTCGTCGGCAGGATTTGTTTTATTCCAAATTGTTTTAGGAACTACACCAAACATGGCGCCGCCGTCTAACTTGAAATTTCCAGCCTCAATGGGATAAAGTTTCATTGTACTAAAATCTAAAAATCGGTGCAATTTACTAAATCGGTTTGTTATGATCACATTGAAATTGATTTTTTCTATGCTTATATTAGTTATAAAAATGTTATGAATTGTAGAAGAAATAGATAATTGTAGTAACTTTGCGTGTTATTTAGACAAAATTAAAATAAGCTATGATCAAAGTTTCAGATGATGCAAGTAAAAAAATCGTTGCAATGATGCAAGAAGACGGTTTTGATGCTGCCAAAGATTACGTTCGAGTAGGCGTAAAAAGCGGCGGTTGTTCGGGTTTGTCGTATGAATTAAAGTTCGATAAAGAGTTGGGTGAAAACGATAAGGTTTTTGAAGATAATAACGTGAAAATAGCCGTTGAGAAAAAATCATTCTTGTATTTAGCAGGAACCATTTTGGAGTTTTCAGGCGGATTGAACGGAAAAGGATTTGTATTTAATAATCCGAATGCAAGTAGAACTTGTGGTTGTGGGGAATCATTCTCTCTTTAAATTGAAAGATTGAAAAATTTGATGATTTAAAGATTATGACTAAGTCCTTTGAAGAATTTGAAGTACACAAAAAAGGAGTTTTACTTGCTAAACAAGTTTTTCAATTATCAAATAGTTATTCATTAGAAAAAGAATTTGGTTTTAAAGATCAAATAAAAAGAGCCGTAATTTCAATTACAAATAATATTACCGAAGGATCTGAATATAACAGCAATAAACAGTTTATCAGATATTTAAAAATTGCAAAAGGCAGTTGTGCTGAAGTTAGAAATATGCTGATTTTAGCAAAAGTATTAGATTTTTGTGAAGAGAATGATATTAAATATAGCTTTCAATTAACAATTGAGATTTCTCAAAACATTTCTAATTTTATTAAGTATTTAGAATCAAAATCAGAAAAATGATTAGTTTGAAGTTTAAGAAAATTTTTCAATCCTTCAATCTTTAAATTTTAAACAATTAAAATGTCAAAATACACAGAAGAAGACTTAAAAGTCGAACTCGAAAATAAAG
>CAZSZH010000077.1:0-1817 GCA_964610785.1 uncultured Flavobacterium sp.
GCCATTTGGATTAGCAGGATAACCTTCGTAACCATATTTGGCTACTATATTGTACTTAATTTCTTCATAAGGTAATTTGAATTTTCCTTCGCCATGTGAAACCCAAACGCCCAATGTTGCTCCAACTAAAGTTGACAGCATTATCGAATTGTTTTCTTGTATTGTAACCGAGGTAAAAATACTCTCATGTTTGTGCGAGTCGTTATGCTGCATTTTGCCATGAATTTCATGTTCAGGATTAATTAATTCCAATTCCATAAACAACTGGCAACCATTACAAATTCCAACCGATAACGTGTCTTCACGTTTAAAGAAATTCTTTAACGCTAGATTTGCTTTTTCATTATATTTAAACGCACCAGCCCAACCTTTAGCTGAACCGAGTACATCCGAATTTGAAAATCCGCCTACTGCACCAATAAACTGTATATCTTCTAAAGTTTCACGTCCAGAAATTAAATCGGTCATGTGAACATCTTTCACATCAAAGCCCGCCAAATACATGGCATTGGCCATTTCACGTTCCGAATTACTTCCTTTTTCACGAATGATTGCTGCTTTTGGTCTCGGCACACCAAGCGCAGTCGAGGTACTTTTTAATTGAAGTTTTCCTGTAAAATGACTTGGAAATTTAAATTCTAATGGTTGATTGCCTAAGTTTTCAAATCGTTCTTTTGCTTTATTGTTTTTTGTTTGTTTCTGATCCAGTAAATAAGAAGTCTTGAACCAACTATCTCTCAATTTCGAAACCTGAAACTTTAACCCAGAAACTTCTAAAATATCCGCATTAGTAACCAATCCGATTTTAAATACTTCAATTCCTGTAAACGCTTTTTCAAAAACAACGTCGTCTTTTGCCTGAAGTACAACGCCAATATTTTCTGCGAAAAGTATTTTTATCAAATCTTTTTCAATGAATGAATCGAACGAAATATTGGCACCCAAATGCACATCAGCAAAACACATTTCTAATAAAGTAGTGATTAAACCACCACTTCCAATATCATGTCCTGCAACAATTTGTCTTTCTTTTATTAAATCTTGAATTGTATTAAATGATTTTTTGAAAAAGGCAGAATCTTTAATAGTTGGCGTTTCGGTTCCAATTTTATTTAAGGTTTGTGCAAACGAACTCCCGCCCAATTTAAAGTCATCTTGCGATAAATTGATGTAGTAAATTGAACCACCATCACGACGCAACACAGGTTCCACTACTTTGGTAATATTAGAACAATTTCCAGCTGCAGAAATAATTACTGTTCCTGGAGCAATTACTTCATCATTCGGGTATTTTTGTTTCATCGAAAGTGAATCTTTTCCAGTAGGAATATTGATTCCCAATTCGATAGCAAAATCAGAACACGCTTGAACGGCTTCATACAAACGTGCATCTTCCCCTTCATTTTTACACGCCCACATCCAATTAGCTGATAAGGAAACACTCTTTAAATTGTCTTTTAATGGTGCAAAAACGATATTAGTTAAAGCTTCTCCGATAGCATTTCGGCTGCCAGCTTTCGGATCAATCAATGCCGATATTGGTGCGTGACCAATTGAGGTGGCAATGCCTTCTTTTCCGTTATAATCTAATGCCATTACGCCAACATTGTTAAGAGGTAGTTGTAAAGGACCTGCACATTGTTGTTTGGCTACTTTTCCGCCTACACAACGATCGACTTTATTGGTCAACCAATCTTTGCAGGCAACGGCTTCTAATTGAAGTACGTTTTCTAAATAGCTCAAAATGTTATCTGAATTATATTCTAAATTAGAATAAATTCTGGGTACAGTGTTATCGGTCATTATAGTTTTTGGAG
>CAZSZH010000077.1:1827-8251 GCA_964610785.1 uncultured Flavobacterium sp.
TGTGACTGGAGTTCAGACGTGTGCTCTTCCGATCTCATTATAGTTTTTGGAGAACTTCCAAACATATCCTCTAAGGCAAAATCCATGGGTTTAGTTCCTGTAGTTTTGCTCTCAAAAGTAAATCGATGATTCCCTGTAACGTCTCCCACTTGATACATTGGCGAACGTTCTCTGTCGGCAATACGTTGTAATATGTCTATATGTTTTTCGCCAATTACCAATCCCATGCGTTCTTGACTTTCGTTGCCAATAATTTCTTTGGCAGAAAGTGTTGGATCACCAACAGGTAATTTATCCAAATCAATCATTCCACCAGTTGCTTCTACCAATTCAGATAAACAATTGAGATGACCGCCTGCACCATGATCGTGAATGGAAACGATTGGATTTTCATCACTTTCTACTAAACCACGAATGGCATTAGCCGCACGTTTTTGCATTTCGGGATTGGAACGTTGAATGGCGTTTAATTCGATACCTGTACCCAAAGCGCCTGTATCAGCAGATGAAACTGCCGCTCCACCCATTCCAATTCGATAGTTTTCACCACCAAGAATTACTATCTTATCTCCCGTTTTAGGTTCTTGCTTTTGTGCTTGAGAAGCTTTTCCATAACCAATTCCTCCCGCTTGCATGATAACTTTATCGTAACCAAGTTTTCTGTTTCCTTCTTCGTGTTCAAATGTTAAAACTGAACCCGTTATCAAAGGTTGTCCGAATTTATTTCCAAAATCAGATGCTCCATTAGATGCCTTTATTAAAATATCTATTGGAGTTTGATACAGCCATTTGCGTTCTTTAAATCCTAATTTGTTTTCTTGTAGGCGCGAGTTAGAAGTCATATAAACAGCGGTTCCTGCTAATGGTAATGAGCCTTGACCCCCCGCTAATCGGTCACGAATTTCTCCTCCTGAACCAGTTGCGGCACCATTAAAGGGCTCGACGGTTGTTGGAAAATTATGAGTTTCCGCTTTCAATGAAATAACGGATTCAAATTGTTTTTTGGTGTAAAAATCGGGTTTATCGGCACTTTTTGGTGCAAATTGTTCTACGGTTGGCCCTTTAATAAACGCTACATTGTCTTTATAAGCTGAAACAATGTCATTCGGATTTTCTGCAGCAGTTTTCTTGATTAATTTGAAAAGCGAGGAAGCTTGTTCTACACCATCAATGACAAAAGTTCCGTTGAAAATTTTGTGCCGACAATGTTCCGAATTCACTTGTGAGAATCCAAAGACTTCAGAATCGGTTAGTTTTCTGTCCAGTTTTTTGGATAAGTTTTCCAAGTAATCTACTTCTTCTTGACTTAAAGACAAACCTTCTTGGTTATTGTAGGCTGCAATATCATCAATATAAAGAATCGCTTCCGGTTGAATATTTATGGTGAAAATGTCTTGATTTAATTCTGGATATTTTTGAGAAATCATCGGGTCAAAATCTAAAAATGATTCCGAAACATTTTGAAATTCTTCAATTCTAATGATGTCTTCAATTCCCATATTTTGAGTAATTTCAACTGCATTGGTACTCCATGGCGTGATCATTGCGGCACGTGGACCAACAAAAAAATCCGCAAGAACGGATTTATCTATTTTAAGAGTATTGCCAAAAAGCCAATTTAATTTTGCAATGGTTGCTGTCGATAATTCTTTATGTGTTTGAACAGCATATACGGTAGTGGTTTCGTTTCCGAAAAAGTGAATCATTTTGTTGTGTTGTTGTCGCCAGTGACAAGTTAAACTTGACAAACTAAATGCGTTGTTGTAGTTGCAAATTTAGATTAAAAAAGACAAGTAGCAAAGTGACATTTGAATAGTTTTTAACTTGTTTTCGACAAAATAAATTACTAATAACCTATATAATCTGTGATTTCTAATCCATATCCAATCATTCCAACCCGTTTTGTTTGTCGAGTGTTTGTAATTAGCTTTATTTTTGATATATCTAAATCGTGCAATATTTGTGCTCCAATACCAAAATCCTTTGCATCCATTTTAATTTGAGGTGCATTTTGTATTCCTTGTTCCTGCAATACTTTTAATTCTTTCAAGCGATTTAATAAATCCAAAGATTCGATTTCTTGATTAATAAAAAGCACAGCACCTTTGCCGTTTTCATTAATTAGTCGGAACATGTCATCTAATTTTTTATCTGCGTTGTTGGTGAGTGTTCCAAGAATGTCATTATTAATTTGAGTCGAATTGATTCTAGTAAGAATTGATTCTCCATTGCTCCAACTTCCTTTTGTTAAAGCTATATGTACTTGTTTATTTGTGGTTTGTAGGTAAGCTCGTAATCTAAAATCGCCAAAGCGAGTTTGTATTTCAAAATCTTCTTTTTTTACAATCAAACTATCATGTTGCATACGGTAGGCAACTAAGGCTTCGATAGAAACTAATTTTAAATCGAATTTTTTGGCTACCTCGACTAATTGTGGTAAACGCGCCATAGTGCCATCATCATTCATAATTTCAACGATAACGCCTGCCGATTTGAATCCTGCAAGTCTGGCAAAGTCAATTGCAGCCTCTGTGTGGCCTGTTCTTCTTAATACACCACCTTGTTTGGCAATTAATGGAAAAATATGTCCTGGACGACCTAATTCGTGAGGTTTAGTATTTGGATCTACTAAAGCTTGAATTGTTTTTGCTCGATCAGAAGCTGAAATTCCGGTAGTAACGCCGTTTCCTCTTAAATCAACCGATACAGTAAATGCGGTCTGCATTACGTCGGTATTATTATGAACCATTGAATTTAATTCTAACTCTTTACAACGACTTTCTGTTAGCGGTACGCAGATTAATCCTCGACCGTGTGTAGCCATAAAATTAATCATTTCAGGGGTTACTTTTTCGGCAGCAGCTAAAAAATCTCCTTCATTTTCACGATCTTCATCATCAACTACTATTATTATTTTTCCTTGGCGGATATCTTCTATAGCTTCTTCAATAGTGTTAAGTTGAATTGTATTTGACATGGTATCTTATGATAGATTAGTTATTAGTAATTTTTTTAGAGCTATTTTATTAAAAAAATAAATTATGATATAAAATGGGAATGCGACTAAAAGTGAAATGATTATTCCAGGTTCAATGATTGTATTTGTTTTCAAACTTATATTTTCAATAATTTGTTGACATTTTAAAATAAAATATAAAAAAATTAAGATGATTATTGCTGCTAATATGATTACAAATTGAGTATTAAATTTAAGTAATACAGCCGAACAACAAAGCGAAATAAAATATAAAACCAGTGTGATTTTTGTCAATTTTGAATAGGAGGAGAGGTCTTCTTGAATACTTTCAATTTGTTTTATAGTTGGTTTTTCTGTCGAATAGTTTACTTTATGTTCGTCGATTTCTGATTTAGCAAATAGTACATTTAATTTGGTGTATTCTGCTATTTTTTGAAAAAAGAGTGTAATACCATCAAAAGAAATAGCTTCACCAATATCATTAATAGCTCTATATGTGAGCAGTATTGCGAGAGGAGTAAGGATAATTGACGACAACCAAACACCTAAAAAAGCAGGCATTCCATTCTCTTGTGCTACTCTTTGTCCGAAAGTATTTATGAAGTGAAAGGTAATAAAAATAGCAATCGCAAACACAATAGGTAAACCCAGTCCACCTTTTCTAATAATTGCTCCAAGTGGCGCTCCAATAAAGAACATTAGAATGCACGAAAAAGGTATCATAAACTTATCATAGATGGCAATCCAATGACTATTAATGTTTTTAGCTTTGGACTCCATTTCAATAATGGTGCTGTCTATGGAAAAACTAGTATTTTCAATGTTGCTCGTCGCTATTTTTAGCGCTTCTTTTTTCTGATTTTCAGTAAGATATTTAAAAAAGTCATTACCAACAACAGTTTCTTGAATTAATTTATTGTATGCTGCGACGTAAACATTATTTCCGACACCCGTTCGCAAGTAAAGGTTAACCATATTGGAATGAAGATCTTTTTTGTAGTTTTTATTTAGTGAATCTAAAGTAAAGCGCAATTCACTTAAATTAAGCATGGTTGTGTTGTTGGTTAGATTAACACTTTCCATATTGGTTTGATTTAATTTTGATAAATCAATATTAATGACATCCTTTTTAAAGGTTCCCTTAGCAAACGGAATTTTATTTCTTTGTTCATAGCGTTTCGGGATAATATCTTCATAATAATTTCCATTGGTAAGAATTAATTTTAAAGTATTAGAAGATTCACTGCTTACTAATTCTCCCTTTTCTGCTTTGATGACGGTGGTACTTCCCTCGCCATTGTCAAGCTTTTTATGGATTGTAACACCTCTCAGAAGGTTTCCTTTTTCACCTAATTTTTTTTCAACTTTAATAGTATAATTTCCAACTTTGCTAAATTGACCCTCTGCAATTGCCATCGCTGGCTTTACTTGTGCTATATTTCTTCTAAAGTTGATGAATTTGTACTCGGCATAAGGAATAACATTATTGGCAAAGAAAAATGAAATAATACTCAGCACTAGAATAAAGGCAGTAATACTTCTCATGGTTCTTTGAAAAGAAATACCTGAAGATTTCATAGCAGCAAATTCGTAATTTTCTGCAAGACTGCCAAAAGTCATAATAGAAGCTAATAATACCGAGAGTGGTAGTACTAGGGGAACTATTCGTGGCATAGAAAATAATAGGAATTTAAGCACTAAAATAAAATCTAAATCTTTTCCGGCGAGTTCCGAAATAAATAACCAAACCGTTTGGAGTATGAATATAAAAAACAAAATTACAAATACCGTAGTAAATGTAATTAAGAATGTTTTTAATAAATACTTATCTAATATTTTCACAAAGATTAATCTAATTTATTGATGTAGTACTTGGGATATTTACTAGCTACAAATGTAAATTGATTATTTGACAAAGGTTGATTGGTTTTGAAAGAATTAACAGTCAAGGTAGTTTTTGTATTGTTTTTACCAATCTCAATGAGGTTGTAAATAGTTTTCGTTTGAATATCAATTCCTAAAAGGATTTCTTTTCGTTGATCTTTACCATTATTAGGAGTCAACTTTATGTACTGAATTTTACGTCCTTTAACATCTTGAAGAATGTCCCAAGTGAATTTATAACCAGTGTTGAAAAAAGTCAGCATTTTAGAAGGCGTTATTGCTTTTTCATCATTATCATTTACGTTTGAAATAGTAACTTCTTCATCTTCTGGGACTATAGAATAGGTTTTCTTACCATCAAATATTTTAGTAACTCCCATAAAGTTTAATACATATTTATTGCCTTGAAGTGTTACATTTCCTTTGCTATCTTGATTGACATTCTCTTTAGAATTGTTTAAAGTATATTTAAAGTCAATAACAATGTTTTTATAACTCTTGATTTTTGTAGTTACCTCGTCGAGCAATGTTTTTGCTTTTTTATCTTGTGCAGTGACGGTAATACTTAAAAATAAGAATAAGGCAATTGACAGAAATTTGTTCATTGTACTAATTGTTTTGTTCATTGTTTAAAAATTGTTCTAAAGAAGACAAATCAGGAATATTAACATTTCTTGCTTTACTTCCTTCAAAAGGACCCACAATTCCCGCAGCTTCTAACTGATCAATCAATCTTCCTGCACGGTTGTACCCTAATTTCAACTTTCTTTGCAATAATGATGCCGAACCTTGTTGTGCTGTTACAATTATTTCTGCGGCTTCTCTAAACATGCTGTCTCTTTCAGAAATATCAATGTCTAATTTTACATTATCGCCGCCTTCTCCAACATATTCGGGTAGCATAAAAGCAGTTGCATAGGCTTTTTGTGAACCAATATAATCTACAATTTTTTCTACTTCTGGAGTATCGACAAAAGCACATTGTACTCGAATTAAATCATTTCCATTAGAGAATAATAAATCCCCGCGACCGATTAGTTGGTCTGCTCCACCAGAATCTAATATAGTTCTAGAATCAATTTTAGAAGTTACTCTAAATGCAATACGCGCCGGGAAGTTGGCTTTAATCATTCCTGTAATTACATTAACAGAAGGACGTTGCGTTGCAATAATTAAATGTATTCCTATTGCCCTTGCTAATTGAGCCAAACGTGCAATAGGTATTTCAACTTCTTTTCCAGCAGTCATAATTAAATCGGCAAACTCGTCAACAACCAACACGATATAAGGTAAAAATTGGTGTCCGTGCTCTGGATTTAATTTACGTGCTTTGAATTTTTCATTGTATTCTTTGATGTTACGCACCATAGCATCCTTTAACAAAGAATAACGATTGTCCATTTCGATACAAAGCGAATTCAACGTATTAATTACTTTACTGTTGTCAGTAATAATAGCATCTTCAGAATCAGGAAGTTTAGCTAAATAATGTCTTTCAATTTTGTTGAAAAGTGTTAGTTCTACTTTCTTTGGATATACAAACACAAACTTAACTTCTTCTGG
>CAZSZH010000078.1:0-7669 GCA_964610785.1 uncultured Flavobacterium sp.
TTTAACCTTGAAAAACAATTTTACTCAAAAACCAAACATAATTATAACATTGAAAAATGAAGGAATATTTAGTATAATAAGAATGAAAATATTTCCAAATAAAAAGTTCAAGGATATTTTTTTTTCAATGGGAGTTGAAATTGATTAAAGAAAAAGTTTCAAAGTTTTATATTTGTTGTTACAATTCTCTTTATTATCCAACATAATAACGATTCAAACCAAAGCATTTATGAAAAAAGCTAAAATTTTAATTTATCTAATCCTTCTTTTAGGGTTTCATTTACAGGCGCAAAATAGTTATTTTACTTATAAGCCAATTAAAATTGATGAATTAGATGTCATAGAAAATGAATTTCAAAGTAAAGAGATTTTTAAAAATAAAATAGTCCTATATGGTAAAACAAAGGAAGATTATGAACAGCCAAAAATATATGAACGCCCCAAAACAAAAGATTATGGCGCTGTTGAAATTGAATATTTTTATGATAAAAAAGATAGTATTGTAAAAACCATTTCTTACAGTTGGAAAGTAAAATATAGAACTAATAGATACAAATTTTTTAAATCAAACAATAAACAGTTTACTAAAGTAGTTGATTTGATTTCAAAAGAAATTGGGGCTCCAACGTCAAAAAGCAACCAAATTGTAAGAATGAAAAGTAATCCGTTTGGAGAATTTTATCAAAAAACTAACGCCTGGAGTACTGATAAATTTTTGATTCAAGTTACGCAAGTTTGGTCAAAAGAAGCTGAATTTGTTGAATTTATTGTTGATATAAGATTCAAGTAATTTCTCAATGCCTCTCAAAACCTATAACAAAACCAATTTTCACAACCATACTTTTTGCATTTTTCAAGAAGTGAGTTTAGATGAAATTCAAGAATTGTCTTTAAACTACAAAAGTAAATCGGGTAGTTGTTATTATTTTACCTCAACAGGCGTGTATAGATTGTCCAATCATTGGGGTAGGGCAGCTAATTGCAAATGGAGGTTGGTCAATAACAATAACAATGTCAATAGCAATATCAGTAACAAAGGTAATAAAAATAATAATAGAACGAAATTAGGATTTGCTCATTGGAGAGATTTTTATTCTGATAATGATTATGAAAAGCTTTATTTTATAGATGTTGATTATGATACAAAAACGGTGCAGTTTTATCACAAACTAAGCCAAGAATTCTCTTCAGGAAAAGTGCTAAGAACTGCATCAGAAACAACCAAACTTATCAAGCAAATAAGAACGCTATTTGATGAAACCGCTTGGGTAAAATATCTAAAAAACGAAGATATAAAAGTACTTCGAAAAGAGATTATTGCGGAATTAGTGAATACCAATAATCCGTTTCAACAAATACGTAAGAAATATTTGTGAAGCTAAAATCGAAGTCATCTATTACCCGCAATCTTTTCTTTCCCCACCATTTTTATTACCCACAAACCTAATGCAAAAGCGATTAAACCCAATGTTCCCATAAAAAACCAATTCGCTTGATAACTCCAATGGTCAATAATTCCCATACCTACTTTGGCACTTAATATATGTGCTAAACTATAACTCATCGTGAAGATTGCCATATACCTGCCTTCATGCCCTTTGGGAGCTCTGCTTATGGCAAAAGAATTAGAAAAAGGAAATACAAACATTTCGGCAAATGTCATAAAAACCATCATCACTATCAATACGCCAGCCCATGTTTGTATCAACATTAGAAACAAACTTATGGCCATCATCAAGCATCCCAAAGAGACCATTTTGACTTTATCAATCTTTTTGCGTTCTACATAACCCACAATAGGCATTTCGAGGAAAAAAATTATGATGCCATTCATGGTTAACAGTAAACCTGTTTGAAATTCTGTCAAGTTAAATTGTTCCTTGTGATACAACGGTATGGTGGTGAATAATTGAAAAAATAAGATGCCAGAAATTACACAACTAATCAAGAAAATCCAAAACGGTTTGTCTTTAAATACCGAAACTCGTTCTGCCTCAATGCTTTGTTTTTCTTCTTTGGAAATGACATTTGTTTTGCGTTCTTTTACCATTAACCAAAAGATAATAATGGCTAGAATACACGTCGCGCCATCTGCCCAAAACAAACCTTTGTAACCAATATTCATTATAATTAATCCTCCTAATGCGGGACCTGCTGCAAATCCGAGATTGATGGCCAATCGAACCAAAGTTAAAGCACGCGTTCTATTTTTGGGTTTAGCATATACGCTCAGCGAGACAAACATAGCAGGACGAAACATGTCGGCAATGGCCATTAATAAAAACATACCGATACATAATCCCGTAAATGTGGTGATGAATTGCATGACAACAAGCGCAATTCCAGAGGTAAACAAACTAAAAATCATGATGCGATAAAATCCAATTTTATCAGATAATTTTCCGCCAAGCCAAGACCCAACCATAGAACCGGTGCCAAAGCAAACCATAATCCAGCCTACTTGAGCGTATGAAAAATGCAAATCTTCTTTCAAATATTTAGATAAAAAAGGTAAGACCATCGTTCCAGCACGGTTGATAAACGTGATGAGCGTCAGAATCCATATCTCTCTTGAGAACCCTTTGAAATTACTGAAATAGCGACGAAGTAAGTTTTTAAACATGAAGTAGTGCTTGTTTTGCAAAGTTACAAAGTATTATTTGGTTTTTTAAAACTTAAGCACTATCGATTTTCAATCTTTTCAACTAAATTTGTACCGTGAAATTATTTAATTTACATACTCATCATTTTTCGAATGATGCTTCAATTTTGGAATTGGTAAATCAATATCCATGGGAATTTAAGGAATCAATTCCCTATTATTCTGTGGGTATTCATCCTTGGTTTATTGACGAAAATCGATTAGAAGCTGATTTGAGACTTATGGAGGAGAAGTTGCCGTTGGAGTCTTGTTTAGCAGTAGGAGAATGTGGATTGGACAAACGAATTGAAATTCCGATGAATGTGCAAATAGAAGTTTTTGAAAAGCAAATTATATTGGCAGAGCATTATCAAAAACCATTAATTTTGCATGTGGTTGCAGCTTTTGATGAATTAATAGCTATTAAAAACAAACTCAATATTGGTGTTCCCATAATTATTCATGGGTTCTCTAAAAATGCACAAGTTGCCAAACAATTAGTCGATAATGGATTTTATGTATCGTTTGGAAAGTATCTGTTGCGGAATCCCGAAATGGAAACTGTTTTTCAATCTATTCCAAATGATCGATTTTTTTTAGAAACCGATACTATCGAGGAAGCTCTTGGAGCTGTTTATGAGTTAGCCGCAAAATACAAAGACATAACAACAGAAAAATTGATTAAAATTATTAATACAAATTATAATACAGTTTTCAAATCTAATATCTAAAATTAAATGGCAAAGTGGCAAGAACGAGCAGCGTTATTATTTAAACCAGAAGGATTAGAAAATCTAAAAAATGCACATGTTTTAGTGGTTGGACTTGGCGGAGTCGGCTCGTTTGCAGCCGAGTTTTTAGCGCGTGCAGGGGTGGGTAATTTAACTATTGTTGATGGTGATGTGGTCGATATCACGAATGTCAACAGACAATTACCAGCTTTACATTCTACAGAAGGAATGCCAAAAGTGCATGTTGTTGGTGATCGATTGATGGATATAAATCCAGAGTTGAATCTGACGCGAGTGCAAGAGTTTCTTTCACCCGAACGAGCATTTGAAATTGTTGAAGAAAAGTATGATTATGTTTTAGATTGCATCGATAGTGTTACACCCAAGTTGAATTTAATTATTGGCGCTAAACGCAAACGTGTGAAAATCATTTCATCAATGGGAGCAGGAGGGAAGATGGAAGCTGCAAAAGTGAAAGTTGCAGATATTACGAATACCGTAAATTGTATGTTTGCGAAAACCATTCGACGACGATTGAAAGAACATAAAATTGACAAATTGAAAGTGGTTTTTTCAGCTGAAATACAAGATGAGAGTAGTTTAAAAATGACGGATGGAAGTAATTACAAAAAATCTTTTTACGGAACCAATAGTTATATGCCGGGACTTTTCGGATTATATATGGCGGAAACGGTGATACGATATTTACTTAAGAATAGGGATTAGTGATTAGTCCTTAGTGATAAGTCATTAGTGATAAGTCATTAGTAATTAGTCCTTAGTAATTAGTCCTTAGTGATTAGTCCTTAGTAATTAGTGATTAACCATTAGATTAGTTTAAAATAACATTTAAAAAGACTTCGTGTCTTAGTGCCATTGTGGCAAGAGAGTATGATACAAACCGTAATTTTTGATATGGATGGAGTAATAGTAGATACAGAGCCTGTACATCACTTTGCTTACAATCAACATTTTAAACAGCTTAATATTGAAATTACGCCTGAAATATATGCGTCGTTTACCGGGAATTCTACCAAGAATATTTTTGAAAAACTAAAGACACATTTTAATTTGAAAGATGATGTTACGACTTTGGTTGAAACCAAACGCAATTTATTTAATGATGCGTTTGATCAAAAGGAAGATTTGTATTTATTAGACGGCGTCGAAGATTTGATTAAAGAGCTTTATACTAATGGCATGCAATTGGTGTTAGCATCTTCATCCGCCCATGTTACCATCAATAGAATATTCAATCGTTTTGATTTACATCACTATTTTACGCACATTGTTTCTGGAGAAGATTTTCCAAAATCAAAACCACATCCCGCAATTTTTTTAAAAGCCGCCGAATTGGCTAAAACTTCTGTTGAAAATTGTATTGTGATTGAAGACAGCACTAATGGTATAGCTGCCGCGCGCGCTGCAGGAATTTATTGTATCGGTTATGATAGCGCGAATTCTAAATTGCAAGATTATTCAAAAGCGGATCGAGTAATCAGTCACTTTAATGAATTGAGCTTTGAAAAAATCAGAACAATAAAGAACTAATATTAATACAACAACAATTCCAATAATTGGGTTTCAAATCGTTCTTTTGGTAAATATTGATCTTCTAGTGCTTTTACAAACGGGATCGCGCTTTCTAAACTTCCAACTCTTTTAACTGGAGCGTCGAGATACTCGAAGCAATTTTCCATAATTAAAGCCGAAATATCACTAGCAATTCCACCAAAAAGGGTATCTTCTTGTAGAATGATCA
Source organism: uncultured Flavobacterium sp. (assembly GCA_964610785.1). Lineage (GTDB taxonomy): Bacteria > Bacteroidota > Bacteroidia > Flavobacteriales > Flavobacteriaceae > Flavobacterium. The sequence continues at coordinate 5,135 of CAZSZH010000078.1, forward strand.
CGCGGTTTGTCTTCTTTACCGATGCAAATATAGTTTCAATATCCAAAGGTTGTAATGTTCGTAAATCAATTAAATCGGCACTTACGGAAGGATGTTTCGCTAGTGTTTCAAGGGCCCAATGTACACCCGCACCAAAAGAAATAATGGTTACTTGAGTTCCTTCTTTAATCATTGTTGCTTTTCCAAAAGGAATCGTGTAGTAGTCTTTTGGGACATCTTGATACACACTACGGTATAATTGCTTGTGTTCAAAAAACAATACAGGATTAGAATCGTTAATTGCTGTATTTAATAATCCTTTTACATCGTAGGGAAATGCGGGATAAACTACTTTCAAGCCTGGTGTTTTCGTAAACCATGCCTCATTGGTTTGAGAATGAAAGGGACCAGCTTGTGTCCCACCACCGCAAGGCATTCGCACCACAACATCGGCTTTTTCATTCCATCGATAATGTTGTTTTGCCAATAAATTCACAATAGGATTAAATCCAGAAGAAACAAAATCTGCAAATTGCATTTCAACAATGGCTTTGTAACCATTGATGGATAATCCCATACCTGCAGAAACTACAGCACTTTCACAAATAGGTGTATTACGAACACGCTCTTTCCCAAACTGCTCCACAAATCCTTCTGTAATTTTGAACGCTCCTCCATATTCAGCGATATCTTGTCCCATGATAACCAAGTTGTCATGGCGCTCCATCGATTGCTTTAAAGCATTAGAAATGGCATCAACAACTCGAATATTTTCTACTTCATTTGAATGTTTAACTTCTTTAAATTGATAAGGTTTATATACATCATTTAATTCTTCACTTAAATCAGCAACTACGTCAGGCTCTGTTTGAGTTATCGCCCAATGCTCATCTATCTCAGCTTTGATATTTGCTTTAAATTCATTGTCAATTTCTTCCGAAAGCACTCCTATAGAAAGCAAATAGTCTCTATAATTACTAATAGGATCTTTAATCGCCCACATATCCATTAACTCTTGCGGAACATATTTCGTTCCACTTGCTTCTTCATGACCTCTCATTCTAAAGGTCTTGAATTCTAATAAAACGGGACGAGGATTTTCGGCTAAAGATATTTTTAATGCAGCAATTTTAGTATAAACTTCAAGAATATTATTGCCATCCAAAATATGACTTTCCATGCCGTATCCAATTCCTTTATCAGCAAGATTTTCACAACGATATTGTTCGTTTGTAGGAGTTGAAAGTCCATAACCATTATTCTCAATTACAAATAGTACCGGTAAATCCCAGACCGAAGCAATATTTAATGCTTCATGAAAATCACCTTCAGATGTTGCTCCTTCACCAGTAAATACTGCGGTTACTTTCCCATTTTTTTGCAGTTTATTGGCCAATGCAATTCCGTCAGCAACACCCATTTGAGGACCGAGATGTGAAATCATACCAATAATTTTGAATTCTTGTGTACCAAAATGAAAACTTCTATCTCGACCTTTGGTAAATCCTGTTTTCTTTCCTTGCCATTGCGAAAATAAACGATGTAATGGGATATTTCTTCCTGTAAAAACGCCCAAATTTCGGTGCATCGGTAAAATGTATTCGTCTTGTTCCAATGCAGCGGTAATTCCAACCGAAATAGCTTCTTGACCAATGCCTGAAAACCATTTTGAAACTTTTCCTTGACGCAAAAGAATGAGCATTTTCTCTTCGATGAGTCTTGGCTTCAAAAGTTTTTTATATAAGTCTAATAATTGTATGTTAGATAAATCTTTTCTATCGAAATTCATTTGTTTTTTTTTAGCGTAGCAAAAATATAAAAAAGGATAGGAAAGGACTATAAATTTTGCGAAATTCTTTAGATATATGTTTATTTTCAAATGATTATTTAAAAGTTGTATGGTATCCATTCTGTCTTTTATTTTTTTGATAAATGATTTTCTTATGATATGAAGAACGAAAATCTTCAATACGCTAGCTACTGAGAACAATTATAGTAGTATTTGAAGGATTTTTTGTAACTATTAATTCGCTTTTGCGTATAATTACCGTACAATTAAATATGTAAAAAATGATACTATTAATTATTATCGGAATTATTCTTGTTATTGTTGGTTTTTTCTTAAAAGCCAATGTAAATCCTTATTCAAAATATTCAGGAACCATTCGAATCATTGGTTTTTTAGTCATTGGATTAGGTGTTTTTTCTTCTATGTTCAAACAAATTGGTGCGGGTAAAGTTGGAGTAAAATCTCTTTATGGTAATGTAGAGCCAGATGTTTTGCAAAGTGGTCTTCACATTATCAATCCGTTGTTAGATGTTACGGTTTTTGATATTCAAACCCAAAACTATACCATGTCAGCTATTCACGACGAAGGCTCCAAAGCAGGTGATGATGCTATTCGAGTATTATCAAATGACGGGCTTGAAGTGGTTATAGATTTAACAGTTTTGTATCGCGTTGTTCCTGGCGATGCTCCAAAAATTCTTAAAGGAATTGGTGAAGAATATACTGATAAAATCGTACGTCCTATCACCAGAACTCGTATCCGTGAC
>CAZSZH010000079.1:0-7609 GCA_964610785.1 uncultured Flavobacterium sp.
AACATTGGATTACGAAAAGAAGACAGGTAAGAAAATTCAAACTGATGAAATAAATGAAACCATAAAATCATTTAAACCAGATTTATTGAACTATGCGGATGCTCTTGGCAAGCAAAAAAAATTCAAAGAATCTGCAGATGTTTTATATTCGATTTATCAATTAGATAAAAAAGATAAGGAAAATTTATATTATGCTGCTAATTATGCTATTGAAGGTCAGGACTATGAAAAAGCATTGCTTTATTACAAAGAACTTAAAGCAGTTAATTATACAGGTGAAGGAACAAATTATATCGCAAAAAATAAAGCTACTAATACTGATGAAACCTTTCCAACAAAAGAGCAAAGAAATAATATGGTGACATTGGGTACTCATATTTTGCCACGGGAAGAAAAAATTCCATCTAAAAAGCCTGAAATAGTAAGAAACATTGCTCTTATTTTAATTCAACAAGGTAAAACAGAAGAAGCCAAATCGGCAATTGCAGAAGCTCGAAAAGAAAATCCTGATGATGTGAATCTAATTACGTCTGAAGCGGATATTTATCTTAAGTCAAATGATATCGCAAGTTATCAGCGATTGATTAACGAGGCTTTAGCAAAAAATCCAAATGATGCCGACTTAATTTTTAATCTTGGTGTGACTAGTGCTAATGCGGGAAAACTAGATGAAGCAGAAAAGTATTATAGAAAAGTAATCGATGTTAAGCCAGATTATATAAATGCCTATTTAAATCTTGCAGATTTGATTCTTAAGCCTGATGCTAAATTGGTGGAACAAATCAATAAATTAACAAACTCTCCAAAAGATTCAAAACAATTTGATGTATTGAAGGTAGAAAGACAAAAGTTATTTAACAAAGCGCTACCTTTTTTAGAAAAAGCACATCAATTAGATCCAAAGAATGATGTTGTAAAAAGCAATTTAAAGTCAGTTTATGGTTTTCTTGAAATGACAGATAAAGTAAAAGCATTAAAAGCAGAATAGTAATTAGAAGCTAAAATTAAAAAAACGTCTCAAAAATTGAGACGTTTTTTTATATAATTTTTTTAATTACCCGAAGTCGATGTGTATGCCTATTCAATTCTGCATTATAAATTCCTAAATGATCCAGTCGATCTATTCGTACTTTGCCACTGGCATGAATGATATAATTATCATTTAGCATAATTCCAACATGAATTATTTTTCCTTCTTCATTATCAAAAAATGCTAAGTCTCCGGATTCGCTTTCTTCAATAAAACTCAATACTTCACCTTGATTTGCTTGTTGTGACGCATCTCTAAAAAGTTTATATCCAGCTAATTTGTATACCATCTGGGTAAAACCAGAGCAATCAATTCCAAATGGAGTTTTTCCTCCCCAAAGATAGGGCGAATTCAAATACATATAGGCAATGTCAACAATAGAAGATTTGGGCTTAATACCACTGGTTTTGTATCCTTCAAATTCATAGTTTTCAACATTAATATCACTATGATTCAGAAATGATAAAGAAGCGCCTAAAGTTATTGGTATCAAAACATTATTTGCAGTAGAAATGTATTCCACTAGATCTGAATTGAGAATAATAACCTCATTACAAAGCGTTTCGTACTGCTCTTTTGAAATTATTTGACATTGCTTTGAATCCATCCATCCTTCATAGCCATCAAAATGAAGTTTAATTTTAAACCATTGATTTTCTTTTTCTAATATTTCAAAATGTTCGCCAAAGAGTACTTGAGAAACAATTTCGCTTCTGTCATTGGGCTCTATTCGCAACGGAATAGATGATAAGTTACAAATGGCAAACATTAAATGATTTTTTCAAATTGATTTTAAACTATGCTTTTTCAATAACAATCGCAGAAGCACCACCACCACCATTACAAATCGCTGCTGCTCCAATTTTAGCATTATTTTGTTGTAAAACGTTCAGTAAAGTAACCACTATTCTTGCGCCGGAACAACCAAGAGGATGACCTAATGAAACAGCACCACCATTTAAGTTTATTTTATCATTTTCTATTCCTAATATTTTTGCATTTGCTAAACCAACAACCGAAAAAGCTTCGTTGAATTCAAAAAAATCGACATCAGATAATGATAATCCGGCTTTTTGTAATGCTTTTGGAAGTGCTTTTGCAGGAGCAGTGGTAAACCATTTCGGCTCTTGCGCTGCATCAGCATAAGATTTAATATAAGCTAATGGCTTTAATCCCATTGCTATTGCTTTTTCTTCACTCATCAAAATTACAGCAGCAGCACCGTCGTTAATTGTGGAAGCATTAGCAGCAGTAACTGTTCCGTCTTTTGTAAAAACAGCATTAAGTGTCGGAATTTTGTCTAACTTCACATTCGTATACTCCTCATCTTTAGTTACCATAATTGGCTCGCCTTTTCTTTGAGGTACCGCAACAGGAACAATTTCTGAATCAAATTTTCCAGCTTCCCAAGCTTTAGCCGAACGCTCATATGATTGAATTGCGAAAGCATCTTGCTCTTCTCGTGTAATCTTATATTCGGTTGCACATAGGTCAGCAGCAACTCCCATGGCATTGTTATCATAGGCATCAACAAGTCCGTCTTTTTGCATTCCATCTTGCATAGTAGTTGGTCCAAATTTTACGCCATTTCTCATGTGAACATAATGTGGAATCATACTCATGTTTTCCATACCACCAGCTACAACAATTTGTGCATCACCAGTCATAATGGCTTGAGCTCCAAACATGATGGCTTTCATTCCTGAAGCACATACTTTATTTACGGTAGTACAAGCCACGTTATTTGATAATCCAGCATATAATGCTGCTTGTCTGGCAGGCGCTTGTCCTACACCAGCCTGAACTACATTACCCATAAAGACTTCATCAACTAAACTAGGATCTAGATTAATTTTGTTTAAAGCTCCTTTAATGGCTGCAGCGCCAAGATGGGAAGCAGAAACAGTTGATAAAGCTCCCATAAAACTTCCAATAGGAGTTCTAACAGCTGAAACGATAACTATTTTTTTATTCATAATTTTATAATTTGTTGAATTAAGTATGTTTGTTATGCAAATTTACTATTTTTTAAGTAATTTATATTTCTACAGCAAAGAAATACCTAACTTATTTAGGAAACATGTTCCAAATTTTTCTATTCAATTGATTTTTAAACCTTTCTTTAAAATGTTAGAATTATAATTAAAAAAAGAGAATAAAATGTTGTAAATATTATATTGATAACTTACATTTGCAACCGCTTAAAGAGAAAAGTTCTTATATATTATATTGAATTTGGAGAGTTGCCTGAGTGGCCGAAAGGACATGTTTGCTAAACATGCGTATGGGAAACTGTACCAAGGGTTCGAATCCCTTACTCTCCGCTTTTTTTTCGGGGTGTAGCGTAGCCCGGTTATCGCGCCTGCTTTGGGAGCAGGAGGCCGCAGGTTCGAATCCTGCCACCCCGACTTTCATAACAACTTTTATGAAAATGGTTCCATAGCTCAGCTGGATAGAGCAACTGCCTTCTAAGCAGTAGGTCGAAGGTTCGAATCCTTCTGGGATCACTTAAATAACCTTCTTGAAAAAGAGGGTTTTTTTGTTTATACTAAAATTTGTGATAAGTTACCTAAAACCTTCCTTCGTTAAAGCGATAATAAATGAATTTATATAACTTTGGATTTGCATAATTGGGCACGATATGCAACATTAAGTCAAATGATGTTAACCATAATGACGTGCCTCAAAAAGCATCGAACTTCAATAGAAAAAATAAAGAACGAAATACACTAGATTTTTTTCATTTGTTCTTTCATCATGGCAATTTGCTCTTTCAACATACCCTGCTTGTCAAGTTTTTTAACTTCAGCAATGAGGTTGGTTGCTTCTAGTTTTCTTCTTCGTGACATGGCTACACCAGCGAGGTTTAATTTAGCTACAGCCAAATCCATATCCATATTTAATCCTAATTCGATTGCCTTTTTGAAATATTTTTCAGCTTGAATCAAGTTAGTTTGCGAAAGCATCAAACCTTGCAGATAATTATAGTATCCTTGTTGTTTTTTTACTAAAGCAGTATCCGGATTCTTAATTTTTGATAACCATTTTTTTGCACCGTCAAAATTTTGCTTCCGTAATTGTAAAAAAGCCATCAAGATATATTCGTTCTTGAAATACAGAAAAATAGGGATTAAAGTCAAAATAATAAGGAAAATTCCATTTCCAACGTTACTTTCTGTAAATTGCCATATTGAAGTAGCAAAAATTAAAACTGCAATTATAAGTTTGATATTTCTGTGAAACATAGGTAAAAAATTTAGATTGCAAAGGTAATAAAAGGTTTTTAAAATATTTTTAAAAAACTACTTGCAAGTAATAAAAAGCTTTGTATATTTGCACTCGGTTTTAAAAAGACCTATTAATAGATTATTACACGATTTAAAGATAAAAAGCAATGAGCAAAAGAACGTTTCAACCATCGAAAAGAAAAAGAAGAAATAAACACGGATTTATGGACAGAATGGCTTCTGCAAATGGAAGAAAAGTCCTTGCTCGCAGAAGAGCTAAAGGAAGACATAAGTTGACAGTATCTTCTGAACCAAGACACAAAAAATAATGATTAGCAATTAATCAATATAAAGCCGTTACTTTTATAAGTAGCGGCTTTTTTTTAGACCTGTTTATAAATTTTGATAAGTTAAAATGTCTTTATTATTTTTTGACAGAAAACAGATTTATCTTTGAACAAACAACACAGTAGACCACAGCACTAACTGCAATGCCAAAAAACAATTTCATAAAATCGTTATTCATTATAGCACTATTTATCAGTTTTTTTTCTTTTTCACAAGAAAGGAAAAATATCGCGGTTTACTTCGATTTTGATAAATATGAGATTACTCCAAAAGCTAAAAGTACTCTTGATAGTCTTATTTCTTTGGCAAAAAATTCTCGAGCGTATACTATTAGAATAAATGCCTTTACCGATAGCAAAGGAAGCAAAGAGTATAATTTGATACTAGCAAATAATAGAAAAAAAACAATTTCCGATTATCTTATTCAAAATCAATTAAATTTCAAACGAGTTTCTTGTTCTCAGTTGGATGACAATTTAGAAAATATACCTGATGATTTAAGACGAAAAGCAGTCATAGAGATTGAATATATCAATTCCAAAATATTTTCGGGTAAAAAAGGAACTCAAGTTACTGCAGGAGAAAATGATAAAGTCACCGTTAATGAATATTTTTCTGCAAAAGAAATGATTCGCGATTCCAAATTTGCCATTGATGACAAAGAACAAATTATCAGAAGCGACGGTATGTTAACCATTTGTTATGAGGCAGCAACTCTTGATGAATCAGGAAATTTTTACATAGTTGAAATGCCAAGTCGCGGCTTGAATGTAGATAGATCCATGAATATTTTTTTAGAAATTACGAATGACAAAGGTGAGAAAAGATGGAAACAAACCGAAATAAAATTGGATTTTGATACAATAAAAAACCGTTACATTTTTAAAATCCCTGTAGAAAGTAAAGGATGTATTTCTCTTAACGTCGATTGTAAAGTATTGAAAGATCATGAAAAAATAGTGTACATATCAACTCAAAACATGTATGATAATGTTGAAGTTAGAGATGCAAAAAATAAGTTACTCTTTTCAGCTTTTAGAGATAATGGTAGAAGAATAAATCAATATGTTTTTTTAACAAGAACGAGTGTTGAAACCAGAAATATGATTTTTTATGGTTATGAAGGTAAAAAGAAGACCGTGCTGCATTTAAGAGATTTTGGGTTTGAGGAAGTTAAAAAAGAAGAAGAAAATCCAGTCAAAGAATATTTCACCGAATCACTTAATTATAATAATGCAGCGGTCAATAATAATAAAAATTTGAATATCGAAAAAAAAGGTTTTTTTCCTTGGATTAAGCGAGTCTTTACGGGAAAAAGAACGTATATCACAGTAAACAATAAACAACAAACAACAAACAACATAACTACAAACTACAAATGCCAAAAGACAACTCCATAAAATCAGTATTAATAATAGGTTCAGGTCCTATTGTAATTGGGCAAGCGTGCGAATTTGATTATGCAGGTTCTCAATCGGCTCGTTCTATTCGCGAAGAAGGAATTGAGGTGATACTTATAAACTCTAATCCGGCAACGATTATGACCGATCCAAGTATGGCGGATCATGTGTATTTATTGCCTTTGACAACCAAATCCATAATTCAAATATTAAAAGAACATCCGCAAATTGATGCCGTTTTGCCAACTATGGGTGGACAAACCGCATTAAATTTATGTCTAGAAGCAGATGAAAAAGGTATTTGGGAAGATTTCGGAGTTCGCCTTATTGGTGTAGATATTAACGCTATTAATATTACTGAAGACAGAGAGCAATTTAAACAATTATTGCAACGAATTGATGTGCCAACAGCACCCGCCAAAACGGCCACTTCCTTTTTACAAGGAAAAGAAATTGCACAAGAATTTGGGTTCCCGTTGGTAATTCGTCCATCGTTTACGCTTGGAGGAACTGGAGCAGCTTTTGTACATACAAAAGAAGAATTTGATGAAAAACTTACTTATGGTTTGGAAATGTCACCTATTCACGAAGTTTTAATTGATAAGGCGCTATTGGGTTGGAAAGAATATGAATTAGAATTATTGCGGGATAAAAACGACAATGTGGTTATCATCTGTTCTATTGAAAATATGGATCCTATGGGAATTCATACAGGTGATTCCATTACCGTGGCTCCAGCTATGACTTTATCAGATACTACGTTTCAAAGAATGCGCGACTATGCTATTTTAATGATGCGTTCTATTGGAAATTTTGCAGGGGGATGTAATGTGCAATTTGCGGTTTCACCCGATGAGAAAGAAGATATTGTTGCAATCGAAATTAATCCTCGTGTGTCCCGTTCTTCTGCATTAGCATCGAAGGCAACAGGTTATCCGATTGCGAAAATCGCTTCCAAATTGGCTTTAGGATATCATTTGGATGAATTACAAAATCAAATTACCAAATCGACTTCGGCTTTGTTTGAACCTACTTTGGATTATGTTATTGTAAAAATTCCGCGTTGGAACTTTGATAAATTTGAAGGAGCCGACAGAACGTTAGGACTTCAAATGAAATCGGTAGGAGAAGTGATGGGAATTGGGCGTTCGTTTCAGGAAGCGCTGCATAAAGCTACCCAGTCGCTCGAAATCAAACGCAATGGGCTAGGAGCTGATGGAAAAGGCTATAAAAACTACGAGCAAATTATTGAAAAACTAACTTATGCAAGTTGGGATCGAGTTTTTGTGATTTATGATGCGATTCAAATGGGAATTCCATTGAGTAGAATTCACGAAATTACTAAAATTGATCTATGGTTCTTGAAGCAATACGAAGAATTGTATGCTTTAGAACGAGAAATTTCGACTTATAAATTAGATAATTTACCCAAAGAACTTTTGCTAGAAGCCAAGCAAAAAGGATATGGAGACCGTCAAATTGCACATATGTTAGGTTGTTTAGAAAGTCAAGTATATAAACTGCGTGATGAAATGAACATTAAGCGTGTATATAAATTGGTAGATACTTGTGCCGCCGAGTTCAAAGCCCAAACGCCTTATTAT
>CAZSZH010000080.1:0-7496 GCA_964610785.1 uncultured Flavobacterium sp.
TTATACCTTTACGCAAGTGGATGAAGCCTTAAGCCGATTAATTCCAAAGCATAAAATAAATGGTACTATCGATTTTTCGGCGACCAAAAGATTGTTTTTTAATGTAAATTATCAATATGTTGATGGACGACAAGATGCTTTTTTTGACGGAAATACCTATGCAACGGTATCAACAAAGCTAGGTTCTTATCAATTAGCAAATGCTTTAGTAAAATATGAATTAGTTAAAAGTAGATTGTCAATTTTCGGAAATATCAGCAACATTTTTAATGTTGACTTTGTAGAAAATATAGGATATGCTACACGAGGAAGAAATTTCAAGTTAGGGTTGAATATTACTTTATAAATACAAACTACATTTTTTAAAAGCGCTTTCAGAGTAATTTTCTTTGGAAGCGTTTTTTTTTAATTTCTAAATTTTTCAAGTATCTTGTAACAAAATAAATAGTGGTTCGTCTTTACTATATAAAACAATAGTTAATGCATCAAAACGAGTTTATAAAGATAGTTTCGCCATTTAAAGATAAACTCTTTGGACTGGCAAAACGTCTACTCGTGAGCACCGAAGAGGCAGAAGATGCCACGCAAGAAGTTCTTGTGAAATTATGGACAAGACAAGATTCGTTGCACGAATTGCGAAGTGTAGAAGCTATGGCAATGACGATGACCAAGAATTATTGTCTCGATCAATTGAAGTCGAAACGCGCAGGCAATATGTCGATTGTACATAATAATTACACCGACCATCAAGCGAGTTTGCAACAAAAATTAGAGGACGAAGACAGCCTCATTTGGGTCGAAAAACTAATCAATGACTTGCCAGAACAGCAAAAGTTGATTATTCAAATGAGGGATATTGAGCAATATGAATTTGAAGATATTGCAAAAATACTTGGAATGAGTGAAGCTACAATACGAGTTGCTCTTTCAAGAGCTAGAAAAACGATAAGGGAAATAATGACCAAAAAACATAATTATGGCATTGGATAAAATAGAAAAATTAATTAACAAGTACTTTGAAGGAGAAACAAGTATTGCCGAAGAAAATGAATTGAAACTTTATTTTTCTTCTTCAGATGTTGCGCAGCATTTGAAACAATATCAACCCATTTTTGGGTACTTTGCTCAAGCAAAAGAACAACAGTTTACGCAAAAGATTCCATTACAAACTAAAAAACGAAATGTCGTAATGTGGTTATGTATTGCTGCCTCGGTTGTGATACTGCTCGGAGCAGGAATGTTTAAATATCTTGAAAATAACAGCAAACCCAATCAGTTTGTATCTTGTAATGCCGAAGATAGTCCGGAGTTAGCTTTGGAACAAACTCAGAAAGCATTGGCATTAGTTTCAGAACATTTGAACACTGGAATTCAAAGTGTGAGTTATATTAACGAGTATGAAAACTCAAAAAATAAAATTTTTAAATAATAATCATCGGCCTCTCGACAAACAGGTCAAAAAACGAATAGAAATCATGAGAAAAGTAATTTTAATTATTGCATTAGTTGTAACGAATACCATTTTTGCACAATCAGTTTTTGATAAATTTGACAATCAAGACGACATTACCACGGTCATTGTAAACAAAAAAATGTTTTCAATGTTGAGTAAAGTAGATACCAAAGACAAGCAGTCACAGCAGTATCTTGCCTTAATTAAAAAGTTAGATAATTTGAAAGTTTTTGTAACTGCAAATTCTAAAAAAAGCAATGAGATGCGATCTACTGCCGACAAATACGTTAAAACAACGGGTTTAGATGAGTTGATGCGCATTAATGAAAAAGGTAAAAACGTAAAAATTTACGTAAAATCAGGTGCAATAGATTCACAAGTTAAAGAGCTTTTAATGTTTATTGAGGGTTCTGGAAAAGAACAATCGGTTTTGATGTCATTAACGGGTAATTTTGATTTAGACGAGTTGTCTGCATTAACCGATAAAATGAATTTGCCCGGTGGTGCCGAATTGAAAAAAGCAAGTAAAAAGTAAAATCAAGGTCAATTGCAATTTCAAAAATCAAATTCAATTTTTATAATTGTCAATAAAATCAAAAATTATGAAAAAGATATTTTTTTTAACTATTACTTTGAGTTTACTAGTAGTAAGTTGTAATTCAAAGCCAAGTCTTCAAAAATACTTTGTAGACCATCAAGAAAAGCCAGGGTTTTTAGCAGTAGATCTATCGCCAAGCATTTTGAAGGTAGACAAAACCAAATTGACTCCTGAGCAAAGTAAAGCTTTGGCATCGTTCGATAAAATGAACATTTTAGCTTATAAAATAGACCCGAAACACAAAGGTGAATTTGATGTAGAAAGAAAAAAGGTAACTGAAATCCTTAAAGATACTGTGACTTACCAACAATTGGTTAAGTATGGTTCTGGAAAAGACGGTGCGTCCATTAGTTTTATAGGAACCGAAAATCATATTAGCGAGTTCATTTTATACGGAACCAAAAGCGATAACGGATTTGCTGTAGTGCGAATTTTGGGAAAAGATATGAATCCAGCCGATGCTATGACCTTGCTGTCTGTATTAAAAAGCTCCAATATTGACATGAAACAATTGGAGGCCCTAAAAGGATTTATGAAATAATAAAAAATAAGGATTGGAAAATTAATTACTGATCTGGTTAATTGTAGCTTTATTTTATAAAAAAAAAGCGTTACAATAATTCAAATTATAATTTTCATAATGACTATTTTTTAACAAACGATTGTTGAACTTTCTAGGTTTAATAAATTTAAAAGGTAAGATAATTACTAAATGTTTAGTGTCAAGTTTATTTTTATTGCAAATAATCTATATGTTTAGCATATTGATTACATCTATCAGTATTTTTTCAGTTAATGGCTTTGAGATAAAAGCAACAATGTTTTTGTTTTTCAGAGCTCTTTTTTTTTCTTCGGGATTAATACTAGAGGTTAGAAAAATTATTTTGGTCTTTTCTAAATATTCTGGATATTTTTTTTTGAAGATTTCATAAAATTCCCATCCATCCATTAACGGCATATTTAAATCAAGAAAGATAATTTCTGGCATATCTATTGATATATTTTTACTATGTTCTAGTTTTTTGTAATATTCCAATGCATCTAAACCATTGTATGCTTCAATAATGTTTTTACAAAAAAAAACAGATTGCATAATATGCCTATTTAGATATTGAATCACATGGTCATCGTCAATAAGAAAAACTGTTTGAAACATTTTATTAATTTGTTTTTTTACTTGTTAATTGGTTTTGATTTTGAAAAAACTTTTACTTTACAAGTGTAAATTTTATATATTTTAACATAAATAGGTATAATCACTATTTTTATTATGAAAGAAGAGAAAATAAATCAGTTTAATAAACTTTTAGAGGCAGATATTATCTACAAACGGGTTTTGAGACTTTCAGAGAGTTATTTTAATAACGATTCGGTAGGAGGGGATTTAAAAAATTTTATTAAAGAGGCAGAATTTATGTTTCAGGGTTTTAAATCTAATGATGTAATTGTTAGTATTTTTAATCATAATACCTATTCTTCAGTTTCAGAGATTGGAGCAAAATCTTTTTGGGGCGATCTTCCAAAGGCGCCTAAAACAGAAAGAATATCTCAAATTTTAAGTTTATTAGATAAAAATTATATTTCTTTTCCAAACGATTCTGTTTCATGGCTAACAGATACACTTCAATCTATTCCAGTAAACCAAAGAGTAAATTTTAAATTTTTTCATTGTGGTATTTGTTATCGCAGACTTGATAATAAAGTAATACGACTCTTCTCTAAAGGATTACCTTTTCATTATAATACAGATGGACAATTTACATTTACTTTTAATTATGTTGAAAACATAGCTTATTTAATAAAAAAAGATTTCGAATTTTATTGGATACGTTTTTCGTATGGAGCAAATAATGAATTTGTACATTCATTTCATTCTGACGGAAAAGAAAGCTCAAAAAAAGACTTGTTGACAAAAAAGCAAAAAGAAATTTTAAAATTAATTTCTGAAGATTATGATACTAAAGAAATATCTGAAAAGCTTTTTATAAGCCAAAAAACAGTGGGTAATCATAGAAGTAATATGATAAATAAACTTGGAGTAAGAGATAGTACTGCATTACTACAAATAGCAAAGATGGCTGAAATTATTTAAAGTTTTAACTGATAGATGGATTGAAGGTGTAAATCGGTTCTAACTATGGGTAATATTTCAAAGTTAGTAATATAAAAACCAGCTCCGCAAAGAGTTCCAATGAAAAGCTCTGCAAATGTCTCCTGAGGTTGTGGAATTTTTTTATATCTGATAAGTCTAAATTTATAAAGAAAGACAACGATTAAAGTTAGGAAATATTTGCGCGTCGTGATGCAAAAAAATGAACTCTTTGCGTAAGGGGGTTGTTATGGCTTTTTTGTGACCACCCTCGCTACCGAACGAATCCCTTCGTGTGGGACAATGTTTCAAAGTTAGTGATGCACTAATTTAAATAGCTTAACTATTTATAAATCAAAAGATATTATAAAATTAAAAGAGCAAATACCATCGGTAGTATTGGTCTTTTAATAGTTTATAAAGTCTTAAAACAAATAGTACTATTAATGATAGCATGAAATATTTTTAAAGTTTATACAATAAAAACCGAAACTTTGCAACAGGCAAAACCTCACTAGCTCTGATGGAAGCGGCACCGCAGTAGAGCGAACAGCAGGAATAAGGGAGGCAAGAATGCGAATGCCTTTCGCTGCTAAAAAATCTAATATCCAATATCTGATATCTAATATCAAAAATGTATATTTGCCTTTATTTTAATTAAAGAATGGATAAAAAGACCGAAGAATTTTACATTCGCCTTAAAGAAGAACTCAATAATACTTCTACTTGGCCTTCAGAATACCTTTATAAATTTATTGTACCCACCGATGCAAAGAAGATTGAAGCCGTTGAAAACGCGTTTGACAATATGGGAGCTGTGATTAAAACACAACAATCTAAAGCCGGAAAATATACCTCAGTGTCGATTAACGTACTGATGGAAACGTCCGATAGTGTGGTCGAAAAATATCTAGAAGTTTCTTCAATAGAAGGAATAATTTCATTTTAATATGGTAGGAAAATATATCAAAGAAAATGCAAACGATGTTGTATTCAATTTAGAATACAACGCCGAACGTCCGCATTTAATCATTCCAGAATATGGACGTCATTTGCAAAAGCTCATCGATTTGGCGGTTGCTATTGCCGATCGCGAGGAACGCAACAAAGCAGCGAAATACATCATTCAAGTAATGGGAAGTTTGAATCCTCACTTGCGTGATGTGCCCGATTTTCAGCATAAATTGTGGGATCAGATTTTTATCATGTCCGATTTTAGACTGGAAGTTGATTCTCCTTATCCTATTCCGACTCGCGACGTCATCAACCTGAAGCCGGAGCGTTTACCTTATCCGCAAAAATATCCGAAATATCGTTTTTATGGTAACAACATCAAATACATGATTGAAGTAGCCAATAAATGGGAGGAAGGCGAGATGAAAAGCGCGTTGGTGAAAGTCATTGCCAATCACATGAAAAAATCCTATTTGAGTTGGAATAAAGACACCGTTACCGATGCCGTGATCTTCGAACATTTATACGAGCTTTCGGAAGGAACGATCAATTTGATTCAAAGTCAAGAAGAACTTTCTACTACTACAGATTTAATTAGAACTAATAAAAAAGTCTCTAATAAATCATTAATACCGCAAAAGAATTTAAAAATACAAGGGTTTAAAAAACCAAATAACGGCAAGAAACCTTTTATTAAAAATAACAATAATCCGAAATAATTATGAATTATGAGATTTGAGTTAAGACTAATTTCTTAATTATAAAACTCCAAATTCATAATTTATAATTCATAATTAAAAAAATGGGAACTTTTAAAATAGAAGGTGGCATTCGACTAAAAGGTGATGTTACACCACAAGGTGCTAAAAATGAAGCATTGCAAGTGTTATGCCCTGCATTATTAACCTCAGAAAAAGTTAGAGTCACTAACATTCCTGATATTATTGATGTCAATAAATTAATTACTTTGTTAGGGAATTTAGGCGTTAAAATCCAAAAAAACGGCCCTGGTGATTATACGTTTCAAGCTGATGAAGTGAATGTAGATTATTTAAAAACAGAAGCCTTCAAGAAAGAAGGGGGAAGTTTGCGAGGATCTATTATGATTGTTGGTCCGCTATTAGCTCGTTTTGGTTGTGGGTACATTCCGAAACCAGGAGGAGACAAAATTGGTAGACGACGATTGGATACACACTTTGAAGGATTTATTAATCTTGGCGCGAAATTTCGTTATGAAAGAGAAGACCATTTTTATGGTGTAGAAAATGAAGGACGTTTAAAAGGTGCTTATATGTTGCTGGATGAAGCATCGGTAACCGGAACGGCTAATATAGTGATGGCAGCAGTTTTGGCTAAAGGAACCACAACAATATACAATGCCGCTTGTGAACCTTATTTGCAACAATTGTGTAAAATGTTGAATTCGATGGGAGCTAAAATTAGCGGCGTAGGGTCCAACCTATTAACCATTGAAGGAGTGGAATCGTTGGGTGGTTGTGAGCATAGAATTCTTCCGGATATGATTGAAATTGGTTCTTGGATTGGACTTGCGGCAATGACCAGAAGTGAAATTACCATCAAGAATGTTTCTTGGGATAATCTTGGGGTGATTCCGAGTGTGTTTAGAAAATTAGGAATTACGCTCGAACGAAGAGGCGACGATATTTATATTCCTTCGCATGAAGATGGCTATGAAATTAAAACCGATATTGATGGTTCTATTTTAACAATTGCCGATGCGCCTTGGCCGGGATTTACGCCTGACTTGTTGAGTATTGTTTTGGTTGTTGCTACTCAAGCAAATGGGGATGTGTTGATTCACCAAAAAATGTTTGAAAGTCGTTTGTTCTTTGTTGATAAATTGATTGATATGGGCGCAAAAATTATGTTGTGTGATCCGCACAGAGCAGTGGTTATGGGGCATAATTTTAAATCACAATTGAAAGCAACGGTAATGAGCTCGCCAGACATTCGTGCGGGAATCTCGTTGCTAATTGCAGCACTTTCTGCCAAAGGAACTTCTACAATTCAAAATATTGAGCAAATCGATAGAGGTTACGAAAGAATTGACGAACGATTGAGAGCACTTGGTGCGAATATTGTGAGAGTGTAAAACAGATAGAATTTTATTTTTAAACCATTAAGGTATTGAGGTAATTAAGAAAAACTTAATGAAACTTAATACCTTAATGGTTTTTAATTTGGCAATATATATTAATTATGGAAACTTACATTCTCATTTTACTTTGTAGCGCTGCTTTTTTGGCAGGATTTGTAGATGCTATTGTGGATGGTCGCGGACTGATACAAACTCCAATTACATTGATTGCATTACCTTATTTGCCAGTTGCCTCGGAGATAGGTTCTTTCAAAATTCCCTCTTTTCGCGGCCCAGGAATTAA
>CAZSZH010000081.1:0-7490 GCA_964610785.1 uncultured Flavobacterium sp.
GTCGCCGCCTTCTTTTTAAAAGACCTTTACAATTTTGTAAAGGTCTTTTTGCTTTGTAATATTTTTTGAAAATGGAATAAATTGATATTAAAGATAGTATTTAAACTAGATTTTTCAAGTTAATTTGTTTTGGGTTACTAGCTAGGACTAATAATTACTAGACAATAGTTTATTTTAATATGGTAGGATTACTATCATCTATATTGTATGCTTTGATTACTTCATTATAATTAGAAGTATCTACTTGTTTTGATTTGTTTATAAAGTAGCCTGGTAAAATAACGATTCTAAAAGTTTGATTGTTGATATAAGTTGGTGTTAATGCTAAATTATAAGTTCCTCCAGCATAAATGGAAAAATCTATTTTACTGAAGTCATAATCATAATCCAAATCACCTTGAGTTAGATATAAAGTTCTTGGGATTAATTGCCAAATAGGAGTACTAGAATTTATGGTTCCCGTTAATCTGTAGACTAATATATTGTCTGAAACGTATATAGAAGGGCTTAATGTTCTATAAATGGTATATCCATTAGTCGAATCATACCCAAAGTTTACATTTTGAAGTTCTATAACCTGGCTTAACAATCCGTCCTGACCATTTTGCCCTGGAGTTCCTGGCGCACCTTGTGGTCCTGTACATCCTTGTAGCCCTATCATCCCGATAAAAGCTATAAATAAAGTAATTTTTTTCATGGTTTTTTTTATGTTTAAGTTGCAAAGGTCTATTCAATACTTATGCCAAAAGTTATATTTAACAAAATTTTGTACATTTGAGGGATGGAAAACACAAATAAACTGTATATGATGATGCTGGGTTGTCGACCAAAAGGAAGATTTACGGAGCAACATGATATTTTCTTTGGAATTGGAAAAAATTTAAAAGAGTTGATTCCTAGTATTAAAGCTTTTTGGGCAGAAGCAAAGGGACAAATTCATATTGATGCTTGGCGAGAAGTTACTGTTGTTGATAACTTCAAAGTAGAAGTTGTTGCAAAAGGATCGTCAATTGAATCAAATTCAAAATTATTTTTTATTAATTTAGGTGGGTATAAAGAAAATGAATTTGAAGAGTACCATTATAAAGTATTGACTGTTGGAGATTCTCTATCGGATGCCGCTAGAAAAGCTAAAGAAACTACTTTTTTTAAGCATTGTGGGTTCAAAGGAGCAACATCACATATAGATGATAAGTTTGGTATAGATGTAGACGATTTATATAATGTAAAAGAGTTATTAACTCTGAATCTGATTGAACAATTTGAATTGCAAATTACTCCAGCAAAGCTATTTGAGGAAGATCAATTGCATATTGGTTATTTGAAATTAGATAAAATTATATAATAATGGGAAGAAATAATGAAAGAAATATAAAAGCACACAATGATAAATTGCATAAATCACAAGATAAAGAAAAAGCTAAAAAAGTTTCTCGCGAAAAAAAGTTAAAAGAAATTGTGAAAAAATTTAACGAAAACAAAATATAATTTAACTATTTTTTTTTCATAAGAATTGATCTTTAAATAGATAAATGCTCTACAAAATTTTATTTTATAAAATTTAAATCATATAATTATAAAACGCCCTTTGTTACTATCAAATTTTATTTTTTCATCTTTAAAGAGTGTGTCAAAAATACCATTTGAAATGAAATTACAGGGTTGATCTTGTATTACATTATTTTTAGTCATCACCATCATAATGTCTGATATTTGAATAGCCATGTCAATATCATGAGTAGAAAAGAGAATACATTTATCAGATTCTGATGCTAACTTTTTTAATAACCTAAATAATGAAACTTTGTGAAGTAGGTCTAAATGTGTGGAAGGTTCATCTAATATAATTAATGGAGTGTCTTGCGCTAAAGCTCTTGCTACCAATACATTTTGAAATTGTCCGTCGCTAATTTCATAATATTTCTTATTTGATAAATGTTCTATCTGCGTTAAAGAAATAGCTTCATGTATTTTTTTTAAATCATTTTCGGTTAATTTTCCGAGCCAATTCGTGTAGGGCTGTCGTCCTAATGCAATTAACTCAAAAACAGTCAAGTTGCTTGGAGGTAATTTATCTGTTAAAACCAAACTTAAATTTTGTGCCAAACCTGATTGAGTGAATTTCTGGATATTTTTATTGTTCAAATGTATTGTGCCGTCAAGTGGTCTCTGAATTCCTGATAATGTTCGTAATAGTGTCGATTTTCCTATGCCGTTTTCACCTATCAATGCAATTAATTTGCCCTTCTCTAAATTTATGTTAAGTTCTTTTGCAATAACAATCTTCTCCTTTTTGGTAGTATAACCAATGGATAAATTTGAAGCAGTAAGAATATTAAGGTTACTCATTTGATGAAAACTAAAAAATTAATTACTAAAACTCCTCTCTCTAATCAACAACCATATTACTATTGGTGCGCCAATAATTGATGTAATTGCGTTTATAGGCAAAGTAAAATTGAATCCCGGCATCTGACACACCATATCGCAAAAAAGCATGATGATAGCTCCTAATAAAATAGTACTCCATAATAAAATCCAATGATTACTCGTTTTAAAAAGCATCTTCGATATGTGCGGTATGGCTAAACCTACAAATGCAATTGGACCTGCAAAAGCAGTGATGCTTCCTGCCAGTATACTAGTCGCTAAAATGATTAATCTTCTTGATTTCTTTACATTTAACCCTAAGCTTTTGGCATAATTCTCTCCTAAAAGTAAAGCGTCTAATGATTTTATGCAAAACAAACTAATCAGTAAGCCGATCAAAACTGCGACTGTTAATATGGTAATGTTTTGCCAAGATAAATTTCCAATGCTTCCCATATTCCAAAAAGTAAATTTCTGTAATTTTTCTGCTGAACTAAAATAGGTTAACACTGAAACTATTGCCCCTGCAAAACTACTAAACATCAATCCTGCAATTAGAATAGTCATCGTGTCACGTAGGAATTTTGAAATCAATAACACTAACAATAACACTGCAAAACTTCCTAAACAAGAGGCTAAAATGATTCCGTAGGAGGATAACAAAAAATCAGATAGTCCCATTGGCAAAGCTCCCGCCCCTAGAATTAAAAAGGCAACGCCTAAACTTGATCCCGAACTTAATCCTAAAACATAAGGTCCAGCTAATGGATTCCGGAATAAGGTTTGCATTAACAAACCCGAAATGGATAGTCCTATTCCAACAAAAATTGCTGTTATTGCTTTTGGAAGTCTGAAATTCGTGATGATATATTCCCAAGTATCTTTACTTGCATGCGAACCCGATAAACTTTTAATCACATCTTTAAAAGGTATTGCAACTTGTCCCAATGAGAGATTTAGTATCAATGTCAATATTAATGTCAGTGATAATAGTAGAAAAAGAATCGTATTTCGATTATTACTAGTCTTCAATTTATTTTAAATTCTCAAAAAAGAACGGCTTATATCCTACTAATAATTCTGGATGCAAAATTTTGACAATATCTTTCAATATGATGTCTGGTCGGTTCGGTGCCAATTCATAATATAATACGCCTCCTGTTTTTCCTTTTTTTCCTGCAAACGAATAGACGTTTTTATGTTGAAAGGCATTAAATTGAACATAATGCGGATTAGCGGTTTTCATGGATTCTAAAGTTGAAAATTGACCTGATGTGATCCAAACATCTGCCGTTTTTGCTTTTTCTAAAACCGTTTCAAATGACAATCCGAGACTACCTGTTCCTTTGGTTTCTGACCATAAATAATTACCATTGGCTTCTTTCAATAATTGACATCCCCAACTAGTTCCTTGCGGTAAATACCATTTGTCTTCATACATATCTCCTGCTAAAATGGTAGGTTGTGTAGTTGCTCTTTTGGCAATTTCAAGAGTATTTAAATAATCTTTTTCGATTTTGCTAAAAATTTCATTTGCTTGATTTTGTTTGCCATATAAGGCTCCAAAGAATTTAATCCATTCTGCTTTCCCTAAAGGAGTTTGTTCATTCCAATCTCCGTTCAACAAAACTTTTAAACCGTTTTTCTCTAGATTATCTAAGGTAGGATTACTATTATCTAAACCATATCCAATGATTACTTCGGGTTGCAATTCAATTAATACTTCTGTGTTTAATGCTTGATTGGAACCTAATTCTTTTATTTTTTTCGCTTCAATTAAAGCTCGGACCTTTTCAGAAGAAATGTAATCCAAATTTGGAAATCCAATCAATGTATTTTGCACGTCAAGCATTTCTAATGAAGGAATGTGCGTGGTAGAAGTAACCACAATAGTTTTTAAAGGAACGTTCACAATAGAATATTTTTGTAAACTATCGGGAATAATTCCTTTTTTTTCTTTTAGAATATAAGTATAGGTTTTAGTCGCCTTTGGCCAAGGATTTAACACTTTCATTACCGAATAGCCATCGTAGTGTACAATTGAAAATCCTTTAGCATAAGTTACTTCGTTTCTAGGGATTAATTTTGTTTTTGCCTCTGGTTCCTTTTTGCATTTCACAAAAGCAAAAACGCTAATTAGTGTCACTATTATTTTAAAAAAACGAAGCATGGAATTGAAATTAGGAAGCAATTCTTTCAAAAGCTATATAATTGATTAATTCCCCTTTTTTATTGAATTTTGGATAGGCTTCAATTTCACACAAATAGGTAGTTCCATCTTTTTTATAGTTTACAATAACTTCTTTAAAAGGGAGGTTGTTTAGAAGTGCTTTTTTAATGTTGTTTCTTGCCGCATCAGACGTTAAATTTCCTTGAAATATTTTTGGAGATTTTCCAATAATTTCATGAGGATGATAACCATTCATTTGATGAATCCCTTGGGTAGCAAAAATAATCTCCTGATTAGCATTTGTGATAATAATCTCTCGTTTTTGACTATAAACTTTCTCTCTAAAATTTTCTTTAGATCTCCATTCTTTTTGAATGGCATTATAATTGTCGATCTCCGACTTATGTCCCATAAATACATCCCAAGAAATTAAGGGAACAGGAACAATTCTCAAGTTGCTATAATATTTTGCAAATGCTTGTTCAAAAGGCTCTAACATATTCATTCTTTTAAAAGTTAACAAAAGTGAATAAACAGAACTTTCCAATTGAACATTAAGGAAGTATCTAGTTTAAGCACTTTCGTGATGCTCAAACAAAAAATCAATGATATGTATCTGACTCATTCCTAAAATATAGGAAAATACAGTTGCACGACAGTCCAAGATTCTCACTTGATTCCATATTGGGATATTAATAATATCCCGTCATTGTTTTGATTGATTTGCAAATATATATATAAAATGTAATATAAATTGAACACAATTCAAATAAATCATTTTATAATAAGTTTTCAATAAAAATTATTTTTATCGGAGATAGATAATATAATTTCTATGCATTATGATATTTTTTATTTAACTTTTAAAATTAAGTTAGATAAAAAATAATCTACTACTTTTGTCCACGTATTTAGGTTGTACCTTTGATAGTATCATAGGAACATTAAAAGGGAATTGGGTTATTGATGATTGAAAAATAATAAATTTTGATTGCTAGAATATCATCGGAAATCAAAAAAGAAGTTTCAAAAATAAAAAATCCCAAGCTGTACCCGCAACTGTATGCTGAAAAGCTTGTTGTTATCTACAAAGTCACTGTTGTGAAATTAGATTTTAGATTTTAATATTAAATTTTATTTAGTATTACAATCTAAATATCTTGAAGAGATGTTTAAATTTAAAATCAAATATCCAAGATCTAATACTAAATGGGAAGACCAACAACAAGACGCAAGCCAGGAGACCTGCCAATTACATTGAGTATCAAACTTTCGGGAAAAAAGGTTTGGGTATGGGTAATTCTATGCTTTTATCCCACTATTATTAAAATTAGTAGTAACTAAAAATGAACAAAAATTTCATTCGTTTCAGTGCGTTTTTTGCATTGGTAGCAACTTGTGGCTTTGCCCAAGAAAAAAAGGATTCCACTACAGTGAATCAACTTCAAGAAGTGGTCATTTCCGACACCAAATTTGCGCAAAGCAAAGAAAAATCAGGAAAAGTAATCACCAAAATTTCAGCAGAAGAACTCCAAAAAAAATCCGGGCAATCACTTGCCACAATCCTGAGTTCAGTGGCTGGAGTAGAAATTAACGGTAACCAATCCGCTAACGGAAAAAACCTTGGCTACTACATTAGGGGAGGAAAAAACCAACAGGTTTTAATTTTAATCGATGGAAATCCCGTTACCGATGCCTCGGGAATCAGCTTTGAATTTGATTTGCGTTTGCTTCCAATTGATCAAGTCGAAAGTATCGAAATCATGAAAGGTGCTGCCAGTACTTTATATGGCTCTGGCGCTGCTACAGCTGTAATTAACATAAGCTTGAAGAAATCGAGTAAAAAACCAATTGAAGCTAAGGCTTTTATCAATATTGGTTCGAATAATACTGCGTCTAATCATAAATATAACGGTCAAGATTTTAATCAAGGATTTTCAGTGAACGGAACAGTTAAAAAAGTTACTTATTTAGCGTCTTTAACTAGTACAGAGACCCGTGGAATGTCGCAAATAGCCGAGCCAACCCCTGATTCTAATTATGATAAAGATCGATTTTCAAGAATTAATTATAGAGCAAAAGTAGGGATTAATGTAACGAATAAATTGACTTTAGATTTTTTTGGAAATTACGACAAAATGAACAATGATTATGATATTCCATTTGATAACACCGGAAATGACGATACCAATTTGAATACGTCAAGAACAGAACAGTTTCGCTTTGGATTTTCACCTAAATTCAAATACAACAATGGCGAGTTTAATTTGAATTCGAGTTTCAGCAAAATCCAACGAGAGTACCAAGAATTTAATTCTTATACAACAGGTATTGATTATTCTATGTATCAAGCTAGAAGCGTGAATGTCGACGCTTTTAATAAATACAAATGGAGTGAAAAATTATATATTGTTACCGGTGTAAATTATCAATTTCATGATATGAGAAGCATGACACCGTATAGTATCATTGCCAGAGATTCAACTAAATTCAATATGATTGATCCTTATGCTATGGGAGTTTATACATCCAATTTTGGTTTAAATATCAATGTGGGAACCCGATGGAACATTCACAGTCAATATGGCAATCAATTGGTGTATAATATCAATCCATCCTTTAATTTTGGGAAAGAAATTCCAATAAAATTATTATCATCGATAAGTACCGCTTTTGTCACGCCGAGCTTGTATCAATTATATTCAGAATATGGGAATTCCACGGTAACTCCCGAGAAAAATACAACTATAGAATCGGGTTTTGAAGTGGCTTTGTTGAATAAAAAACTAATATTCAATACGGTTGGATTTTACAGGGAACAAAACAATTCCATCGGCTTCGATGCCACGTATCACTACAGCAATATCGAAGGGCTGAACAAAGCCAAAGGAATGGAAACATCAATTAATATTATTCTAACTTCTAGACTAAATGTGAATGCAAATTATAC
>CAZSZH010000082.1:0-7380 GCA_964610785.1 uncultured Flavobacterium sp.
GTGGCTGTTTGATACAAACTGCAATTGCATTGATTGCATTACCTTATTTGCCAGTTGCTTCGGTGATAGGTTCTTTAAAAATTCCCTCTTTTAGCGGCACAGGAATTGCGGCATATCAGTATTTGAAAAAAGTAGCTATAAATTGGAAATTGCTATTAATTATGGCAATTGTAGCTTTTTGTGCTGCTTTTTTAGGTTCCAATTTGTTGACTTTGGTAAGTAATGATTTTATGAAACCGGTTCTTTTGATCGTTTTAAGTTTAATCGCTATTTATACTTTTACGAAAAAGAATTTTGGAATTCAGCAAGAAAGGACGTTATCTCCCAAAAGGCAGCTGATTCTGGCTGTTGTACTAAGTATTGGTATAGGATTTTATGATGGTTTTATCGGTCCTGGAACCGGAAGTTTCTTAGTATTAGGATTTGTAGCTATTCTTGGTTTTGATTTTCTACATGCCTCTGCCAATGCTAAAATGGTTAATTTAGCCACAAACTTTGGCTCTATTTGTTTGTTTATTCTTAAAGGTAAAATCATCTGGGCCATAGCCATTCCAATGGCAATGTGCAATGCTCTTGGAGGCTGGATTGGTGCCAAAATTGCCATCAAAAAAGGAAATGGATTTATTAGAACTATCTTTTTAATAGTCGTTATTGCTACATTAATCCGTTTTGGATATGATGTTTTCTTGAAATAGAGCGGTATTGTTATTTGGTTTCTACCACACGATCAATACTCTTTTTTACAGCGACATAAGTACTTCCCTTTTGTTCATTAAGCAAACTTTTTACAAAAAATAAGCAAGCATAACCTTTCTTAAAATCGACCAAAGGCCAAGTTCCAAATAAACCAGGACAAGTTAATACGATTGGATTTCCATTAGAATCGGTTTCTTCAATCCAACATCCAAGCGCATAATTAAATCCTTCCGCTACTTTAGGAGCATATTTTATTTTGTCCAATGTGGTTTGTGGCGTTTTTATGGCATTAATAGCTTTTTCTGAAAGTATTTTTTTTCCCTTGAAGGTTCCTTTATTGACTAGCATTATTAAAAAATTCAGATAGTCATTTGGTGTTGAAACCGCTCCTCCTGATGGATTTGGTGCCACATTCTTTTTTCCAAAATGTGTGTTGTTCATTTCAAGAGGTTCCAGAATACGTTCCGTCATCAATTGCGAAAAATCTTTCTTGGCGATAACTTCTAGAACTCTTGCTGCTGTGTTTAGTCCCACATTACCATAAAAAAAGCCACTTCCGCTAGCAAAATCGCTAGTTCTTCTAGTAGCAAAATCATTGACTTCTTCCTGTAAAGTTTTATACTTTTTTTGTGTTAAGAGTTTCATCAAATTGATAGGCTCTTGATGAATTCCAGTCATTTGAGATAAGCACTGTTTGATGGTAATGTTTTCTTTACCTTCGATTTTAAAAGCGGGAATATAAGAACTCACTTTATCGTCTAATGATAATTGGCCTTCATCAACAAATGTCATCACCAAAGCGGCTGTTAACCATTTGCTACAACTAGCAATTGGTTCTTGTGTTTGTAGAGTAAAATTTCCAGATTCTTTTTTGTAGATAATTTTGCCATCTTTGTATACTAAAACAACGCTATTTTTCCCCAAAGTGCTTTGTGATTTTCTTAAAGCTTCGTCAACAGTACTAAAATTGTATTGGGCTACTAGTGATTGACTACAAAATAATAGAAAAATAAAGAGACAAATAAGAATTGGATTTTTTGATTTCATAGAAATAAGATCAACTGTTATTACTCTAAAGCATTTAATATTTTCAATCCAAATATAATAGCATGTCCTTGAAAGCCATTTTGATAAGAACGGAGATAGTCTAGTCGCAAGAGCTTGAATTTTCCTATTCCTAAATTGTCTAATCCTATACTGAATTCTTGATACGGCGTTCGATTTGGAATGGCTAAATTGTGAAATCCTAGCACTAATTGAGATTGCAATTTGTTTAACAAAGGAATTTTATTCATTAAATATCCTTTGTCATTATGTTCAATATGAGTTTCAAAATAGCTGTCATTAGTGCTAGATACATAATAAGGAAGATTGTTAAAGGTATTGGTATAGCTCTCACCATTTGCCATATGTGTTTGATTTCCGTTAAAGTGCTTGTAATCTACAAATGAAATTCCGTCGGCATTAAAGAATTTTCCTCCTTTAAGATTGATTTTCATTTCGCCTTTGTTTCCAATAGAAAGCTCTTGACTTATTCTGGCCGATAGTAAATCGTATTCATATTTTTTATCAGTTGCTGAAAATGTTTTCTCATAACCGATGTATATAGTAGGATAGTCATCATTTCCAATATTAAACTTTCCATCAGGACGCGTCCAATAGTGTTGTGCAAACTTAATAATCGCTACTACATTTCCTTTTATCACATTATGCTTTTCAAAGGCTGGCGTAGAATAATCATAAGACAGCAAAGGATTATTTGATGTATAATCTACCTCTTTTTTTACAGAATATAAATTGCTATTGTTCCACAGGGGTTTTCTCTCCGAATATTCCAAATTAAGGTTCAGGTTAAATCCATTTATTACTTCTCGCCCGAAACTGGTAGCAATAAAGTTTTTTTCATACAATTTCATATAATTGTCTTTAAAAAACAAGCTACTGATAGTATTAATCGCATTTGAAATGGGATTTGCTCCATTGAATTGTGTTACCAAACTTCCTCCCGAGACATTTAGTAAAGTATTGGAATTATTATTGAATTTATGAGCAAAAAATCCAGTGGCGCGCAATTTTTTTTCTGCAATACCATAGTCGAATTTGGAGCCGATTCTGGTAAATGTTCTTCTATCTTCGGTGCGTTTTGTGTAGGATAATCCAGCTTCAGTTTTCCATCCTTGAATCGTATTAAAAGAGGTTTTCATTAACGGTCCATCATAATTTAAAGACCATTTTTTATATGAATTCGAATAGTTGTAACCTGTTATAATATCAAAGATTTTAAATTTATTTCTTTTGACATCAATAGAATCTAGGTATTTTTGCGACTTCTTTTTGGTTTGTAGGACAGCTTTCTTCAGATAATCGGTGCTCTCCTCGGGCGTTAATGGAACAGGTCGAACGGTTGTCCAAAAGGCATCTTCTTTTTTATTGGCATTTTCTTCAAATTTTAAAACCTCATTAGAAAATGTTTTCTTTTCAAACTTTTCAGGAAAATCGAAATTGGAATATACATAAGTAAATTTTCCATTAACATTAATCCCTAACATTCCCGCTTCAAAATCTAAAGTCTGGGTGTTTTTTGTCCAAATTTTGTTGGTGTTGTTATAACTAAAACTTTGTTTTAAAGTCAAAGTATTTAATGCAGGATTTTGTATTTGATTACCTTTAATCTTTAAATCAACTGCATAAATTGCCCAACTATCGTGTATAATGTATATAAAACCTTCCATCGCAGGTTCATTCATTCTTTTGGGAGTAACTTTTATTTTGTTAATTAAAATATTATTTTCGTCGGCAAAGGAACCATCGAATTTATATTTGTAATAATTAAAAGCATTATCCGCAATAGGTGAAATTACTTTTGTGTTGAACTCTAGGTAGTTTTCATAAAAATCAAAATTCGCCTGATCAGCATTATTGAAACTGAAACCATTATCATTGCCACTCACTTTAGATGCTATTATGACCTCTTTCATTTTGTCTGGTTTTTGAAACGATATTTTCGAGACTGTTTCCGACAAATACAATATTCCGCTACGGGTAGAATCGATCATTTCGTCAAAAAAATCTAGTTTTTGCCCCATAATGGATTTTGGCAGATTTTTCACTCTAAATATTCCTCGCGAATAAAAGTCGGCATTGTATTTTGCAGTTTTTTTAGAATTAGCTTTCCTATTGGCAATTGCATTTTTTATAATTTGAATGGCTGGATTTGTTTTTTTATCAATCACGACATCGTCCAATTGAATGTTTTCTTCTGCTAGGGCTACATCAATGGTTTGGCTTACATTATTATACTCAATAACTCTTTTATCAGTTTTATATCCCAAAAATTTATATAAAATAACATAATTGCCCGATGCTTTGATGTTTAATTCATAGTTACCTTGCTCATTAGAGGTGGTTCCTATATAGGTGTCTTTTACATATATTGTCGCAAAAGGGATGGGTTTACCATTAGTATCTGTGATGATTCCTTTAATTTGTGCCGAAGTTGCTATGGAAAGTAGTAAGAATAAAAGAGCAGTAATTTTTTTCATTTGAATGGGTTTTAATTTGATAGACGACTTTTTTAGTACAATGGTTGTATTGCTTTGTAATGCAATGAAATAAAATCCTTTGTATTTATATGTTTTATAAAAACGACTGCAGTGCCAATTCATAACTTTTCAAACCAAATCCAATGATTATTCCTCTGGAATTCGGCGAAATGAAAGATCGATGTCTAAAATCTTCTCTTGAAAAGGTATTTGAAATATGAACTTCAATCACGGGAGTTGATATTGCTTTGACTGCATCTCCAATACCTATTGAAGTATGTGTATAAGCAGCAGCGTTGAGTATAATACCATCATAAGAAAATCCCGCTTCTTGAATTTTAGAGATAAGTTCTCCTTCAATATTACTTTGATAATATTCTAAAATTATATTTGGAAATTTTGATTTTAGTTTTGCGAAAAAATCTTCAAAAGTTTCTTTACCGTATACTTCAGGCTCGCGTTTGCCAAGAAGATTAAGGTTAGGACCGTTGATAACTATAATTTTCATTTGAAATAGGTTTTTTGTAAAAATAAATAATCTTATTGTAATTCTATACATTTTATTGCATTTGATTAGTTTTGTTTTGTTCCAACATATAAAATGAGTATTCATAAATGATTGTTTTATGCTATTTTAAGTGTAATTCCGTTCAAGAATGATAAGTAAAAAGGGCGGCTTTATTTTCTAATTTTTACAGTTATTAACAATTCATAAACTATTTTGCTTGAATTCAGCCATTTATATATAATACTTGTTAATAATATTGTTGATAACTATGAATTGTTTTATGTGTTTTAAAAAAGAGAATACATTTAAATTTGTAGTATTAATTTTAAACAATATTAAACATGAAAAAAATTATTTTAACAATGGCAGCAGTATTCGCTTTATCGTTTGCTAATGCTCAAGACAAAAAAGCAGCATCAACAGGTTTTGGTTATGCTGAAGGAGATTTCGTATTGGGAGGTAACATTATGTTTGGTTCTACATCAAATGATAATGGAACTGTAAAAACAACTACATCTAGCTCAATGATTGGACCAGATGCAGCTTACTTCTTAACAAACAAATTTGCTTTAGAATTAGCTCTTAATTTCGGTAATACTTCTACTGATAATGGAACTACTACATCAAAACAAGCTACATCTAACATTGCTGTTGGAGGTAGGTATTACTTTTTAGATTTAGGACAAAGATTCAAAACTTACACAAGTTTTGGTTTAAATTTCGGTTCTAATGATAACGGTGGAAACGGTGCTGATAAAACTTCAAGCCTTGGTTTAGGTGGTGGTTTAGGGATTAACTATTTTGCTACTCCTTCTATTGCTATTAATTTTGGTTTAGGAAATATTATTTCTTATACTTCTTCTAAAACAGGAGATAATAAATCAAATTCTTTCAATGTAAATTTGAATGAATTCAACAACTTTTTCGCAAAACCAACTTTTGGAGTTGCTTACAAATTCTAATCTAATTTAAGATTATAATGCCATGAACCACCCGTTAATTCGGGTGGTTTTTTTGTGCCAGTAAATTTGATTACATTTGAGGGAATGAATTGGAGAACCTTTATTAAAAGCTATCGGTCGTATCTAAAGATTGAACGAGGATTATCAAAAAACACCATTGATAATTATTCTTTTGATATAGAACGACTTTGTTTTTTTTTGGAAGAACATACTATTGATGTATCTCCAATAAAAGTTTCGGAAGAAATTATTCAACAGTTTATTTATTCTATATCCAAAGAAGTGAATGCTCGTTCACAAGCCAGAATCATATCTGGTCTAAAGAGTTTTTTTTCTTATTTAATTTTTGAAGATTATCGTAATGATAATCCGATGGAATTAATTGAAGCGCCTAGATTGGGCAGAAAATTGCCTGACACATTGGCTATTCAAGATATTGATGCTATGATTGCTGCTATTGATTTATCTAAAGCAGAAGGGGAACGAAATCGCGCTATGTTGGAAACTTTATACGGATGCGGACTCAGAGTTTCGGAACTTACAACCCTTAAAATATCCGATTTGTTCTTTGATGAGGGCTTTATTAAAATAACAGGAAAGGGGAACAAACAAAGATTTGTACCTATAAGCGAGATAACCAAAAAATATATTCATTTTTACATTCAAAAAAGAAACTTTCTTCCCATTCAAAAGGGACATGAAGATACTTTATTTCTCAATAGAAGAGGCAGACAATTAACTAGAGCCATGATTTTTACTATTATAAAAGAGTTGGCAATAAAAATTGACCTTAATAAATCAATAAGTCCACATACATTTAGGCATTCATTTGCGACGCATTTGCTAGAAAATGGTGCTGATTTGAGAGCCATCCAATTAATGCTTGGTCACGAATCAATTACTACTACTGAAATTTATGTTCATTTGGATAGAAAACACTTGACTCAAATCATGAATAATTTTCATCCTAGAAAATAAAAAAAGCTTGTGGTTAGACAAGCTTTCATTTTTTATACGAGAATAAAATACGCTATTTAGCAATATTAACAGCTCTAGTTTCTCTGATTACTGTAATTTTTACTTGACCAGGATACGTCATTTCAGTCTGGATTTTTTGTGATATTTCAAATGATAAACTTGATGCCATATCATCACTAACTTTTTCACTTTCT
Organism: uncultured Flavobacterium sp.; assembly: GCA_964610785.1. GTDB lineage: Bacteria > Bacteroidota > Bacteroidia > Flavobacteriales > Flavobacteriaceae > Flavobacterium. Next base: position 6,881 of record CAZSZH010000082.1, read on the forward strand.
ACGATAACACGTAATTCACGTCCGGCTTGAATGGCATAAGCATTTTTAACTCCATTAAATCCGAAAGCAATTTCTTCCAAATCTTTCAAACGTTGAATATAAGAATCCAGTACCTGACGACGCGCGCCCGGTCTTGCTCCTGAAATAGCATCACATACTTGTATAATCGGCGAAATTAAATATTTCATTTCTATTTCGTCATGGTGAGCACCAATAGCATTACAAACCTCTTCTTTTTCGCCATATTTTTCAGCCCATTGCATACCTAATAAAGCGTGAGGTAAATCACTTTCTGCATCAGGAACTTTACCAATATCATGAAGTAAACCAGCTCGTTTTGCTAATTTTACATTTAAACCTAATTCAGCAGCCATAATACCACAAAGTTTTGCAACTTCCCTAGAGTGTTGTAATAAATTTTGACCATAAGATGAACGATATTTCATTCTACCTACCACTTTGATCAATTCTGGATGTAAACCATGAATTCCTAAATCAAT
>CAZSZH010000083.1:0-7127 GCA_964610785.1 uncultured Flavobacterium sp.
TTAAATTTGTAAAATTACACGTTTCCAATTCTAATGACATCAGCAAAAATACCAGAAGCGGTAACCGCAGCTCCTGCACCGGCTCCTTTAATGATTAAAGGTTGGTCAACATGTCTATCCGTATAAAATTCTACTATATTATCTTTTCCTTCAAGATTGTAAAACGGACTTTCTTTTGGAATGAATTGCAAACCAACACTTGCTTTTCCGTTATCAAACGATGCCACAAACTTCAATCGACACTCTTTAGATTTTGCATCCGCTAGAAGATTTTCAAAATGGCTCGAATGTTTAATTAACGATTTGAAGAAATCATCATTAGTAGTGGTTTCCATACATTCTTTGGGAAGGAACGAATTGTTCTCTATATGTTCCATTTCCATTTCGTAACCACTTTCTCTAATTAGAATTAATATCTTTCTAGCAACATCAACACCACTTAAATCAATTTTTGGATCAGGCTCTGTAAATCCTTGAACGCCTGCTTCTTTTACAACATCATGAAAACTATATGAATCACTAAAATTGTTAAAAATAAAGTTCAAACTTCCGGATAATACGGCATTGATTTTATTTACTTTATCCCCTGATGCAATCAGATGTTTTAAGGTGTCTATGATTGGTAGTCCGGCACCAACATTAGTTTCAAATAAGAAAGGAGCATTGTACTTTCTTGATAATGATTTTAAATATTTGTAGTTGTCAAATTGTGAAGAACAAGCTATTTTATTACAAGTTACAACCGCAATATTTTGTTTCAAAAATTGATCATAAATAGATGCAATGTTGCCATTTGCTGTGATATCAACGAAAATACTGTTGCGTAAATTAAGACCTTTAGCTTTTGATATGAATTCATTTACATTGGTAGTTTCACCATTATCTAAATGTGTCTTCCAATCTTTTAAATTCATTCCTTCTTCGTCAAATATCATTTTTCTGGAATTTGACAGGGCAATGACTCTTACATTTATTTTTAGATTTTCTTTCAAGAATTTCTTTTGTTGATTGATTTGGTCAATAAATTTTTCGCCTACATTTCCAACTCCCATTACAAATAGATTCAGCTGTTTCGTATTATCTTCAAAAAATCTTTCGTGTAGTGTATTCAAAGCTTTTTTAACGTCTTTTTCATTAATAACTACAGAAATATTTCTTTCGGAAGCACCTTGTGCAATGGCGCGAATATTAACATTATTTTTTCCTAACGTACTAAACATTTTACCACTCAGCCCTTGATGATTTTTCATGTTTTCTCCCACAAGAGCAACAATACACAAATCTTTTTCTACGATACAAGGATCAATTTTATTTTGAGCAATTTCTAATTCAAAGGTTTTGTCAATAGCCACTTTTGCACTTTCAGCATCTTGATTTTGGATTCCAATACAAATAGAGTGTTCAGAAGAAGCTTGAGTGATAAAAACTACATTTATACTGTTTTGAGAAAGAACTTCAAACAGTCTTTTAGAAGAGCCTGCCACACCAATCATTCCGGAACCTTCTAGTGTTAATAAGGCAATTTTATCGATATGGGAAATACCTTTTATCGGATTAGCATTTGCAGCTGGAGTATTGGAAATCAATGTTCCATAAGCTTCTGGTTCGAAGGTGTTTTTAATCCAAATCGGGATATTGGCATTTAATACCGGTTGAATTGTGGGAGGATACAAAACCTTTGCACCAAAATGCGACAATTCCATAGCTTCCTGGTAGGAAATTGATTCTATGGGTTGTGCTTGTTTTACTATTTTTGGATTTGCGGTGAACATTCCGTTGACATCCGTCCAAATTTCTAAAGATTCAGATTTTAACCCATTCGCAATAATAGCTGCCGTATAATCGGACCCACCGCGCCCTAAGGTGGTAGTATTTCCATCTTGAGAAGAAGCAATAAATCCAGGTAAGAGAACCACTTGTGATTTATTGGAAGTAAAATAATCCGCAATTAATTTATTAGTCACTTCAAAATCCACTGATGCTTTCCCGAAATTTGAATTGGTCTTTATCAATTCGCGGCTGTCTTTAAAATTGCTATTTGGAATAGATTGTTGTAATGCAGTTGCAATAATTTGAGACGATAATAGTTCGCCAAATCCAGCTATGGCATCTGATGTTCTTGGCGATAATTCTCCCAAAAGAAAGCAACCATCTAACAAGGTTTGCAATTGATTAATTTGACTATTAATTTTAATCAACAATTGATTTTGATTGGCAGCCTCAATTAAATCTGAAATAGCATCAAAGTGCTTTTGTTTGATTTCTTCGATATTACTTTTATAGATTTCATCTTTGTTAGCGGCTTTTTTAGAAGCATTAATGAGTATATCGGTTACGCCGCTTAAGGCAGAAACGACAACAGCAAGCTTAGATTCTTTTGCTTTTTGGTTAACTATTGCGATAACCTTTTGAATGTTTTGTGCATTGGCTACAGAGGTTCCGCCAAATTTTAATACGATCATAAATTTAATTATTTATTTTAAATTGTGTAATTGACATATAAAATGTTTACTTTCATTTGAAAGCTCCTAAAATTGGATTATATGTGAAAATTATACCCCGAATGGGGTTGTAGTTGTTGTAGTGGTTGTGCCAACAAAAACTTCAACCGTCGCTACGGTTGTGGATAAAGAAAAATTTATGTTTCTGTTGTTTCGCATACATTTCAAAAATACTATTTTTTATTAATTAAAAAAGTTCCATTTGAATTTTTGTGAATTATATAATTTTATAGCAATGTCTTTTTATTTTATTATATTTTGATTATTCATTAGTAACTATTTTTATTTAATTCACAATAAAATAGCAGTCAAAATAGTTGTTTTTTAATAAATGTTTGCGGAATTTTGACATCAAATTTAACAAGAAATGGAGCATATACATTATATTAGTTCAGAAGTATTAAGTTTAGATACGTTGCAAGAAATCATTGCACATCATAAAACTTTAGAACTTTCAGAAGAAGCAAAAGTTAATATTCAAAAATGTCGTGACTATTTAGATAAAAAAATGGCATCTAATGATGAACCTATTTATGGCATCAATACCGGCTTCGGCTCTCTGTGTAACGTAAAAATTTCCAACGATAAATTATCTCAATTACAAGAAAACCTTGTAAAATCTCACGCTTGTGGTACTGGAGAAGAAGTCCCACATGAAATTGTGAAAATCATGTTATTATTAAAAATCCAATCCTTGAGTTATGGGTACTCAGGGGTGCAATTAGTAACCGTACAGCGGTTAATTGATTTTTATAATCATGATATTTTACCTGTAATTTACAATCAAGGTTCGCTTGGAGCGAGCGGCGATTTAGCACCGCTGGCACATTTATCGTTGCCTTTATTAGGAGAAGGAGAAGTTTATCTCGATGGCTTTCGTCAACCTGCACAAAAAGTATTAGATAAAATGGGATGGCAGCCAATTATATTGCAATCTAAAGAAGGTTTAGCATTATTGAATGGGACGCAATTCATGAGCTCTTATGGTTGCTACATATTGCTTAAAGCGATGAAATTCTCTTATTTAGCAGATGTCATTTCAGCTATATCATTAGAAGGTTTTGATGGCAGAATAGAACCTTTTAATGAATTAATTCATTATGTTCGTCCACATAAAGGTCAAATCGTAACTGCAAAACGAATGACCGAATTATTGGAGAACAGCCAGATTATCGCTCAACAAAAACAGCATGTACAGGACCCTTATTCTTTTCGTTGTATTCCTCAAGTACATGGAGCATCCAAAGATGCTATTGAATATGTAAAAAAAGTATTCAAAACCGAAATCAATTCGGTAACAGACAATCCAAATGTTTTTGTTGGGGAAGATGTTATCATTTCTGGAGGTAATTTTCACGGACAACCATTAGCATTAGCATTAGATTTTCTGGGAATTGCGCTTTCTGAGTTAGGAAGTATTTCCGAAAGGAGGACCTATCAATTGATATCAGGATTACGAGGATTACCTGCGTTTTTGGTCAGTAATGCTGGATTAAATTCGGGATTTATGATTCCGCAATACACAGCAGCGAGTATAGCAAGTCAAAATAAACAATTGGCAACACCAGCAAGTGTTGATAGTATCGTTTCCAGCAACGGACAAGAAGATCATGTTTCTATGGGTGCCAATGCTGCTACAAAATGCCTGCGAATTATGGAAAATCTTGAACGCATTTTAGCTATCGAATTGATGAATGCTTCTCAAGCAATTGAGTTTAGAAGGCCATTACAATCTAGCGATTTTCTCGAAATGTTTTTAAAGTCTTATAGAGAAGAAGTGCCAATTGTTGAAGAAGACAGAATTTTGCATTATGACATACAAAAATCAATCGTATTTTTAAATAGCTTTTTGATTGATTTAGAGGAATAACTATAAATTAAAAAATAATTATAAATTTGTAATAACCTTATTGGTACAAATATTTCTTTTGATAGTTGTATCAGTTATTAACTAACCACTTAAAATTTTTAATTTATGAAAATTGCTACTATTATTGTTAGAATTCTTGTTGGAGCATTTATGCTATTTGCATCGATAACCTATTTTTTTAATCTGGTTCCAGAACCAAGTTTTACAGGTGATATGAAAACCTTTACGGAAGGATTATCGGTTTCAAAGTACCTTATGCCTTTGGCGAAAACGGTTGAATTAATAGCAGGTTTAACTATTATCAGTGGTAAATTTATGAAAATTGGAGCAGTAATTTTAGTTCCAGTTACCTTAAATATATTGCTTATAAATATATTTTTAATTCCAGAGGGCATTCCAATTGCTGCTACTTTGTTTTTAGGAAATATTTTTTTAATCTATTCTAATTGGAATAGTTATAAATATTTATTTACCATTTAATTGAATGGTAATCAACTTATTATAATTTCTGTTTTAGCTTTTATGAAATCGGTTACCAAATAACCGATTAGTTTGCCTACTAAATGATTATTCTTATCGTTATCTAGACTTGGTGCTCCTTCACATATGTGCAAGTAAGATGCATTTTGGTGTCTGCTAAAGAAATAAATAAATTGTCGCAATTCTTCAACAGAAAATCCACTTAACGTCATTGCACTGCAAGGTATATTGGGAATCGCATCTAAATCAATTTCGATTCCATAATAATCATTTTTGATAAAATCTAAAGCAAACTGCATTTCAGTAGTAAAATCTTTTGTTTTTTTGATTTTCATACTATCATAGGTGTTGTACAAAACTCGTTCTTTTAAAGTTTTTAGTTTATCTAGAACATTTTTTGAAGTATAGCTATGATGCAATCCGAAGATGAAATATTTTTTTAAAAAACCTTCTTCAAATGCGTATGAAAATCCGTTCCCGCTATGACGTCCTTCAAGAATTCTAAAATCGGAGTGAGCATCAAAGTTTATTGCGTTTACGGGTTTTCCTTTAGCTAAGGCAGTACCTTTAATATTTCCGTAGGCATTATTATGTCCGCCTCCAATAACAATTGGAATTTTTCCCGCTTTTACAATATTTGTTATGATATGGGCGACATCTTTATCTATTTGAACGACTAAATCACTTAATTTTTTACGGTCTTCAGTGCTATTAAAATCTAAATTTTTAACCAATTCCATCTCTTGAGCAACATCCAAATGTCCTAAAACCACAATTTGTGAGCCCTTACAAAAGCGATTGTGCTGAATGTTGGCAATACTTTTTATAGCACTTTCCCACGCTGAATTTGCCCCTGGTCTGCCATAATTGGCACGAATGCCTATATCCTCGGGTATCCCAAATAAAACAAATGGTTGAGGACAATTTTTTAAAAAAGTAACAACCTCTTGTTCTTTTGGAATGGTTACCATTTTCTCGCCAAATTTTACCTCTCCACTTCGATGATTTGTAATATTTGATAATTCTGTTGATGTAAAGCGAATCAGTTTTTCCATGAAATAAATTCTTTGCCCTCAAAAATAATATATTTATTAAACATATGATATACAATTAAAAATTATTAAATTTGCTTCATTAAAAACTTATTCTGAAATGGAAAATCAAAAAAGTAATTCTACTTTAAAGGCAATTATATTAGCACTTTCAATCCTTTTACTTGGTAGTATATTTTATATTTTTAAATTAAACACAGAAACCAAAGAGCTGAAAACCCAAGTTGCTTCTACCAAAACAGAAAAGGAGAATGTGCTTTCTGATCTTCAAAAATTAAAAGCAACTTACGATGTTGCTATCGCAGAAAACACAACAATGTCAGATGAGTTAATTGCCGAGAGAGAGAAAGTCGTAGGTTTAATGGCGCAATTAGAAAAGTCCAAAGGAGATACCGCTTCGATGGCAAAATACAAGCAACAGTTTTTAGCATTACAAACTAAAATGAAAAGTTTGATGCAAGAAGTCGATGTGTTGAAAGCACAAAATAAAAAACTAACAACTAATTTAGATAGCACTAATGTAGTGTTAACAGATTCTAAAAATTATAATCAAGTTCTTGTTGGTCAAAATGAAGAATTATCAAAGACTGTTGAAAAAGGTTCTAAATTATCAGTTTTAAATTTGAAAACAAGTGCTTACAAAATGAAAAGCTCAGGAAAACAAATTGAGACAGACAAAGCGAGTAGAGCCAATGTATTAAAAATAAGTTTTACCATTGCTGAGAATAAAATTGCAAAATCCGGAGACAAAACCTATTATGTTCAGGTAATAGATAGTAAGAGTAACGTTCTTGGTGATAAATCAACGGTACAATTTGGAACGGAATCTTTAACTTATAGTTTTACAACTCTCGTTAAATATGAAAATAAAACCGTTGAAGTATCTAAAGATTTACAAGGTAAAAACTTTGAAAAAGGAACTTATTTTGTAAACGTTTTTGATAAAAGCGAATTGGTTTCTAAATCAAGCTTTACGTTGAAATAATATTCTAGTCTTATAGTAATAGATAAAAAAGTGCTCATTGTAGCACTTTTTTTTATGCTCTCTCAATCCACAGTCGTGCGTTCACAAACGCTTCAATCCAAGGCGAAACTTCGTCTTTTTTATCTTTGGTATAATATGCCCAATTCCATGGAAAAGTCGAGCGTTCAATATGCGGCATCATTACCAAATGTCTTCCCGTTGTGTCGCACATCATAGCAGTATTAAAGTCAGAGCCATTT
>CAZSZH010000084.1:0-7098 GCA_964610785.1 uncultured Flavobacterium sp.
TTATATCCAAAAAAATTACCTGATTTTAGTGTCTTTTTGAACTATGAAAAAGCATTTAAATTAATTGGACAAGAATTACCAAAAGAAACCATTAAAAAAATCTTGGCTTCTTTAGACATCAAAGTGAATAGCACATCGGACGCTGGTCTTGGTTTAACAATTCCCGCCTATCGTGTTGACGTCCAACGAGAAGTGGATGTTATAGAAGAAATTCTTCGCGTTTATGGTTACAATAATATTAATTTTACGAAGAAATTAAATGCCACAGTAGCAAAATCATCAAGAACTGAAGATTACAAAGTGCAAAATATTATTGCGTCGCAATTAAATTCTTTGGGCTTTCACGAAATGATGGCCAACTCATTGACAACCCCCGAATATATTCAATTGTCGGAACTATTGAAAGATGAATGTAATGTTACTATGCTCAATCCATTGAGCAATGATTTATCGGTAATGCGCCAATCAATGTTATTTTCAGGTTTAGAAGCGATATCCTATAATATTAATAGAAAAAATAGTGATTTAAAACTGTTTGAATTTGGAAAAAGCTATCGAAAATTATTATCCGGCTACAATGAAAAGAAACATTTAACACTTTTTGTTACCGGAAATAGAATTGACGAAAGTTGGACAATCCCTCAAAAACCAACCGATTTCTTCTTATTTAAAGGAACTACATCGGCAATTCTATCCCGTTTGGGATTTGATAAAACGCAAAATGCGCCAATAACCAATGATATTTTTGCCGAAGGAATTGCATTCGCCTTGGGAAATGATGTTTTGGTTGAGTTAGGAACGGTAAAAAAATCAATTCTGAAACATTTTGATATCAAACAAGAAGTTTTTTATGCCGAATTCAACTGGGATTTGGTAATCAAATTATTGTCAGAGAAAATTAAATTTACAGCCATACCAAAATATCCAGAAGTTCGTCGTGATTTTGCACTATTAGTAGACGCTACTGTTGCTTTCGAATCAATATACAAGATTGCTCGCCAAACAGAAAAATCGCTTTTAAAAGATATTAATTTATTTGATGTCTATGAAGGTAAAAATCTGCCAGAAGGAAAGAAATCGTATGCTGTTAGTTTTGTGCTTCAAGATGCCACCAAGACGCTAACCGAATCTCAAATTGATAAGATTATGAATAAATTACAATCTAATTTTGAAAGCGAATTGGGAGCCCAATTGAGATAGATTAACGTGTAATTCACTCGTTTAAATATCAATAGCTAGAAATCCAAGAAAAATTATCGGCAATGATTTTTGACTTATTTTCTGACAAGAATTTTAAGTAGGCTAATGAAACCGGAGATAACATTTTATCTTTCAGCCAAATCAACCGCCAATCCGATTTTATTGGAAATCCAGTTACTGGTACAATGTGCAATTGTTCATTCATAAGTTCACTTTTACATCCAATTAATGGCATTATCGAATAGCCCAAGCCCGCAAGTAAAGCTTGTTTCACGGCCTCATTGGTTGCCAATTGCATAGTCATTTTGGTTGTAATCTTATTTTTTTCAAAAAACTTTTCCATGACGTGGCGGGTTCCGGAACCTTCCTCTCGATAAATCATCGGAATTTGATTGAAAATATTTTTTTGGGATACACTATGATCTTCTTTTAAGGGAGTATTTCCCATCAAAAACAATTTATTTTCCAATAAGATTTCAGACGATACTTTGACATCAGTAGGTAAAACCGAAATTAGCGCAAAATCAACTTCGTTTTGCTCCAGACTTTTTAATACTTTTTGCTTGTTCGTTACATCCATCGACAATTCGACATTGTCATACTTTTTTAAAAAATCAGTTAAGAAAAAAGGCATTACATATTTGCCTGTTGAAACGACCGATATCTTTAATTTTCCTGCCAAAATATCTTTAAAAGCCAATGTTTTGTATTGAATTTCATCTACTTCTTCCAAGATCTTTTGGGCCAATATGGCTATCTCTGATCCAAATTCGGTTACAAAAAGTTGTCTACCAATGATTTCGGTTAACGGAATATCAAATTGATTTTGAAAATTTCGCAACTGAATAGAAACAGCGGGTTGCGTTAAAAACAACTCTTCCGAAGTTCTAGTAATACTTTTGGTTTCTGAAATTTTTACAAAAAGACGTAATTGGTGTAAAGTATAGTTCATAAAAACATTTTATATATCACATAACAAATGTATATAAAAATTTATAGATAATTACCATTAAATTTGCATTGAACAATTAAAAACTATAAAAAATGCAAAGAATAACCATAGCAAAAGGAGACGGAATTGGTCCAGAAATCATGGATGCTACTTTAGAAATCATTAAAGCAGCTGGTGCTCAAATTGAAATTGACGAAATTGAAGTAGGTGAAAAAGTATATTTATCAGGAAATACTTCAGGAATAGCAAAGGAAAGTTGGGATACGATTATTAAAAATAAAGTTTTTTTAAAAGCACCAATTACAACGCCTCAAGGTGGTGGTTATAAAAGTTTGAATGTTACGACAAGAAAATTTTTAGGATTATATTCCAATGTTCGCCCATGTGTAAGCTTACATCCATTTGTTGAAACTAAACATCCAGAAATGGACATTGTTATTATACGTGAAAATGAAGAAGATTTGTATGCTGGTATCGAACATCAACAAACGGACGAAGTAGTGCAATGCTTAAAAATAATTAGTCGTCCAGGATGCGAAAAAATTGTTCGTTATGCTTTTGAATATGCTAAAGTATATGGAAGAAAGAAAGTAACTTGTTTCACAAAAGATAATATCATGAAGCAATCGGATGGTTTGTTTCATAAAGTTTTTGATGAAATCGGAGAAGAATATCCAGAAATTGAAAAAGAACATTGGATCATTGATATAGGTGCCGCAAAAATGGCTGATACACCAGAAGTGTTTGATGTAATTGTGACTTTAAATTTATATGGAGATGTACTTTCTGATATAGCGGCTCAAATTGCAGGTTCTGTAGGATTAGCAGGTTCTGCCAATATTGGTGAAGAGTGCGCTATGTTTGAAGCTATTCACGGTTCGGCGCCAAGACGAGCTGGACAAAACATGGCAAACCCATCGGGATTATTACAAGGAGCAGTGATGATGTTAAACCATTTGGGACAAAATAAAGTCGCTACTTTAGTTCAAAATGCTTGGCTGAAAACACTTGAAGATGGTGTTCACACCTATGACATCTTTACTGAAGGAAAAAGTTCAAAAAAAGTAGGTACAAAGGAATTTGCAGAAGCAATTATAGCTAATCTAGGACAGAAACCAACTCAATTAAAATCGGTAGATTATCAACAAAGTGAAGGGTTGGTTTTGCCTAAATACACTAAAAAACCTCAAGCAAAAAAAGAATTAATCGGGCATGATGTGTTTGTTCATTGGAATGGAACTGATGCGAATGAATTGGCAGAACTTTTACAAAAAATAAAATCTCCAAATGCCACTTTAAACATGATTACTAATAGAGGAATTAAAGTGTGGCCAGAAGGTTTCAAACAAACTTTTTGCACTGATCATTGGCGTTGTCGCTACAAAGCAAACGATGGAAAAACATTAGACAAAAATGAAATCATAAGCTTATTGACACAATTTCAAGAAAACGGATTGGATACTATCAAAACTGAAAATCTTTACTATTTTGATGGTGTTGCTGGGTTCTCTTTAGGGCAAGGACAATAATTTAAAACTTAAAAAAATATGAAAATGCAACTCATTAATGGCGAATTTACAGCACTTGAAACTTTGGAGTTGATTACTCAAATGGTTCAAGTAAAAATTAAGTTTTTGGAAAATAAAATTCATAATTCTCACAACGAAGAAGATATTAAAACTAAAGAAAGTAAAATCATCGCTTTACAAAATAAAGTGTCTGAATTGCGAAATCATATTGCCTCTAAAGCCGAAAATAGCAGGATATTTAGTGAAATTGAAATTAGTTAAACATGAAAAGTGAACATGAATTTAAATTGATTGAAGGTGTTTTTCAACCTGAAGAAGCCCAAAAACTGCTGATGGAAATGATTAATACCAAAATTAATTTTCACAATCTGGACGCTTTTAGTAATCATATCCGATTTAATACTTCTATTTCAAATTCAAAAGCTAGGGTAACTGAATTGAATAAAACTTCCGAAAAATTAAAAGATTTAATGGAGTATGCTAAAGAAAATAATCTTGAATTAGAAATTAAAAGTAACATTAGTATTACTTTAAAAAATGTTTGAAAACAGACCCCTCGTAATTGCAACAAAACATCACAAGGAAAAAGTTATTGCACCTTTATTTGAAAAAGAATTGGGTGTTGAATGCTTTGTATCTGATGATTTCGACACCGATACATTAGGAACTTTTACGGGCGAAATAGAACGAAAAGATTCGTCTTATGAAACGGTAAAAAAGAAGTGCCTATTGGCAATGGAGCAAACCAATTGTGATTTAGGAATTGCAAGTGAAGGTTCTTTTGGTAATCATCCTATACTGTTTATGGCAAGTGCCGATGAAGAACTTTTAATTTTTATTGATAAAAAAAATGATTTAGAGATTGTGGCTCGAGAGTTAAGTTTGGAAACCAATTTTAATACTGCAACGGTCAATTCTACAGAGGAACTAAATGATTTTGCAAAACTTTCTAATTTTCCTTCACATGGGTTGATTTTAAAGGATTTGAACAATGAAAAACTATATAAAGGGATTCAATCATGGAAGGAACTGGAAGAAAAAGCAAACCTTATGTTTAAAGAACATTCTAGTTTTACAGTAGAAACCGACATGAGAGCATTATACAATCCTACGAGAATGAAAGTGATTGAAAAAGCTGCTATACAATTGCTTTCAAAAATAAAATCGGTTTGCCCAGAATGTCAAACACCTGGTTTTGGTGTGGTTAAAGCCATCCCAGGATTACCCTGCGAATGGTGTAAATCGAAGACAAAATCTATTTATTCACATGTGTATCAATGTCAAAAATGCAAGTTTGAACTAGAAAAAAAATTTCCCAACGGAAAAGAAACCGAAGATCCAATGTATTGTGATTTTTGTAATCCCTAAATAATGAATAAATTATTGCTACAAGCAAAAGAAATTTTAAATAAAGGTGAGGTCGTAGCCATACCAACCGAAACAGTATACGGATTAGCTGCTAATGCTTTTGATGAAAAAGCCATCCAAAAAATATTTGATATAAAAAATAGACCGTTATACAATCCCCTAATTGTTCATATCAAATCTATTGAGTATTTGGAAGAAGTGGTTAAAGATATTCCACCCATAGCAACAAAATTAGCCAAAATGTTTTGGCCCGGACCGTTAACTTTAGTACTTCCAAAAAAAGAGAATATCCCCGATATTGTTACTTCTGGAAAAAATACCGTTGGCGTTCGAGTACCCGCGCATCCACTCGCACAAGAATTACTACATCTACTAGATTTTCCACTAGCAGCACCTAGCGCAAATCCGTTTGGATATATAAGTCCAACAACAGCCGAACATGTCAAAAAGCAACTCGGAGATAAAATTCAATTTATTCTCGATGGTGGTAATTGTGAAAAAGGGATTGAATCAACCATCATCGGATTTGACAACAACAAACCAATACTCTATAGAGTTGGTGCAATTTCAAAAGAAACTATCGAGAAGTGTATTGGAACTTTTGAAATTAAAAATAAAGCAGCCGCTAGTCCAGAGGCTCCGGGCATGTTAAGCAAACATTACTCTCCCAAAACAAAATTTGAAGTAAGTGCTACCATTGGGGAAAGCATCCGACTTCATGCCGATGAAAATGTGGGATTTCTATTATTTACAAAACCCGACATTGAATTATCTTCTCAAAAGCATATCCTTTTAACAGAAAATGAAAATTTGGAAGAAGCCGCAACCAACTTATACGCTGCTATGCATCAAATGGATGATAAAAAATTTGATTTAATTATTTCCGAAAAATTCCCAGAAATTGGAATTGGAGTTAGTTTGAATGATAGATTACAAAGAGCACAAGAAACAACATTTTAAAAAATTAAAAAATGAATTATCAAGTATTATTAGACAATTTAACTAGTCCCGCATTATTATTTTTCTTGTTAGGAATCATTGCGGTTCAACTGAAAAGTGATTTAGAAATTCCTCCCAATTCATCTAAATTCATTTCCTTGTATTTATTATTTTCTATTGGATTTAAAGGTGGTCAAGAACTTTCGCATAGTCACTTGAATATATCTGTTCTTTGGTCAATTATTTTTGGAATAGTGATATCTATTGCTATACCATTATATACTTTTTTCATATTAAAAAAGAAATTAGGTATCGAAAATGCAGGAGCGATTGCAGCGGCGTATGGATCGGTAAGTGCGGTGACTTTTGTAACCGCTGTTTCGTTTTTAGAATTTCAAAAAGTGACGTTTAATGGTCACATGGTAGCTATTATGGCGCTTATGGAAGCACCCGCCATCATTGTGGGCGTAATGCTAATTTCATGGTTCAAAAAAGATAGTACTCTAAAAATTTCTAACATTATCAAACACTCCTTAACCAATGGAAGTGTACTCCTAATTCTTGGAAGCTTAGTCATTGGATTTTTTGCCAATCAAGATCAAGCTCAAGGAATCAAACCCTTTACCACCGATTTATTCAAAGGGTTTTTAGTGTTATTCTTATTAGATATGGGAATCACTAGCGGAAGAAAATTAAACGAATTCATCAAAAATGGTTGGTTTACCTCTCTTTTTGCTATAGTAATTCCAGTAGTTAATGGATGTTTGGTGGCCTATTTAAGCGGATACATCACTCCGGAAATTGGAGACCGATTTATATTTTCAGTTTTAGCAGCTAGTGCTTCATATATTGCAGTTCCTGCAGCTATGAAAATTGCAGTCCCTAATGCAAATCCGGGATTGTATTTACCAATGGCATTAGCAGTAACGTTTCCATTCAATATTACTTTCGGATTGCCATTGTATTACGCCATTATTACAATGTAACGTTGACCAATTTCAAAGACTTTATTGTAAACTAGTATAATGATAAAAACCGCAGATTCGCAACTTTTAATAGACTGCACCCAAAAGTTTAGACAAATTTATAATTAATTTTGATAATAATGAG
>CAZSZH010000085.1:0-7052 GCA_964610785.1 uncultured Flavobacterium sp.
GTACCGCTAGTTCCTGATGAACCGTCCGTACCGCTAGTTCCACTTGAACCTGATGTTCCTGAAGAACCATCTGTCCCGTTTATACCACTTATACCCGAAGTTCCAGATGTTCCTGAAGAACCATCTGTACCACTTGTTCCTGATGAACCACTTGAACCTGATGAGCCAGAAGTTCCTGAAGAGCCTGATGTACCAGAACTACCAGAACCTGTCGCACCTGTTATTGTTACTGTTATATTTCCTGAACCATTATTAGTTACGGTTGCACCATTAAACGTAATACCTGAAACAGGATTAACTGTCGTTGTTCCATCGCTAACCGATAATGCAGAGCCAGACCCTGAAGTAATACCTGTTATTGAAACTGCACTACCATCACTATTATTAAGAGTTAAAGTTGAAGCTCCACTATCATATGTTCCTCCTGTTATAGTTCCCGTAAATCCCGTTATTGTTATAGTTCCACCAGTATTATTATATAAATCTAACGTAGTTATTCCCGAATAATATGTTCCTCCTGTAATTGTAATATCAGTTCCTTGAAACAATTGCCACCTAATGTCTTCTATTGGTAATACATCCACACCTTCAATTGTTGATGCCGTCCAAGCATTTATAAATAATTGTCCTTGATTGGAGCGATTATTAACTATTGTGGTATAATCACTTTGAGTAACTGCAGAATTTCCTGTAAGACCCGAAAGATTATTCCATAATGTTTCATAATTAGGAATAGTATATTTATACACCATTCCAGTCTCTTGAACAAATACCATCATTCCTAATCTTCTTCTACCTGAAGAAATATTATCTGAATTTAAACTAATACTATCCGATGAAAAAGCACTTCCAGTTCCTTTAGTAAAATTTATAGGTATTGTATTTGCCGATAATTGAATTTGTGCAGGATATGTTGATGCAGTAAGAATTAATTTTAAATCCAATAATTCCCATACCTCCGTATATCCTCCAATATTTAATATTGAAAAACTATTACCGAACACAACATTTCTGCCAACAGAATCTGAAGAAGGTTTTTGAACTAAAGTTATAGGATTTTTATACTGTAATGACATATCTTTGATTAATGTTTATATTTTAGTGTCCCCTTTAAAATAAAGCGATGTTCCAATTGGTAATGGCGGCGTCGCAGGTAATGTAAAATTCCATAATACTCTATAAATACCAGCAGGTAGAATTCCTCCAGCAGTTACAGTAACATTATTTCCGGCTAAAGTTGCGTCAGGGATTGCATTATCATAAATTGCTGAACCACATACCGAATTTCCAACATCAACAGTTATATTAGATAATGTACCACCAACCCCGTTAAGTGGAACCCAAATAGTATAGTTATATTGTTCATTTGAATTAACCATTGATGAACTTACTTGTATTGTTCCAAAAGTATATTGTGCTTGAGTACACCCATAAGAATCAACACCAGTTCCTGATGATTGTTTCAATAATGAAGACATTGAAGTAACTGAAGTTATAAAATTACCATCACTTCCTGTCCATCCTGAATAATGAACATATGTATTCATATTTGGTGAATAATTAGTGACATTTGGTACACCACCACTATTACCAAATCCGTACCAATCAGCACTATTATCATACATAAATTGTCCTAAGTTGTTTTGAGAAACAGAATCTAATGGTTCAGGGAATATGTAAGCATAATATAATCCAAGAGTTGGAGTAGGAGTCGGTGTTGATGTTATTGTTGGCGTTACTGTTATTGCAGGTGTTGGTGTAGGGCTTAATCCCATTGTAGGTGTAACACTTGGAGTAATAGTTGGAGTAGGTGTTGGAGTCGGTGTTACACTTGTAGGTGTCGGTGTAGGAGTTTGACTTGTTGGAGTAGGTGTACAATCAAATGATACTGTAACACCGATGAGCATTTCTTCCCTCGTTTCCGCAGAGTATATTGCGGTTGTTCCTGTCGAGTCAATATAAACATCGAAAGGCCCAATCGCACTTGAGTTTGGAGCTAACCTTATCAAATAAGTAGAACAACCTGTAACAGTTACTTGTTTTTCAATTTCAGTATCACAACCTGTTGCAGTATTGACAACGATAATAGTATATAAAGACATCCGTGCGGTTTATTTAATAAATACCACACTGATTATATTTAATTAGGAAAGTTGAACGATAATTTCAAATGCACAACCAAAGGTACAATCTAAGATTTTATATTTTTTGCAATTGTTAACATCTATCAAAGTTAACTTAACTTCTGGAGCGTTATTAAATATTTCTGGTATTGTTATATTGTATTTAACAATGGGAGGTACGGGACCTGGGTTGATAGTTCCAAGAAGAGTTAAATAATCGTCATATATACTTGAAACATAGACATTAATTGGAAATGTCCCACCTGAAATATAATTAATTCTAATTTGATTCATAGTTTATGTTTCTAATGTTACGATTATTTCAAAAGCACATCCATAAGTACATTCTAATATTTTAAATACCTCACAACCATTATTATCTGAAATTGTAAGAATAACTTGAGTTGCAGTATTAAATATTGATGGAATTGTAGTATTAAATTTAACTACGGGTGGAACAGGCCCACTACTTATAGAACCAATTAATGTTTGATTATTTAGATATATGTCAGATATATAAACATTGATAGGATAAACCCCACCATATATGTAATTAATTCTTACTTGCGTCATTTTAAACACATTATATCGTATTCAATAACCACTTCAATAACAATCTCTTGACCATTCAAAGTATTATCTACTTTACTTGTTTCAATAGTTATTTGGTTGTTTAATGAATCAATTGTAACTTGATTTATACCTGAAATAGTTAATAATAAAGTTTTTGCTGTATCATAATAAAGATTATCACTTGGAGCATTTATTAATGAAGTCGAAGTGAAGAAATTTTGTGTTGTAACGGTTCCTAACGGATTAACAGAAACTTTTACAGAATATGTTGCCGAAATTAAATTACAACTTGTATTACCTGATGTTAAATCATAAAATCCTTCATTTAACATTTGTAATAAACCACATTTAGCAGGTGATTTAATGTTAAACATTTCTGCTCCCATTATATATGTCTGATAGGAAGCGTAAATCGTAGCACAATTAATTGTTGCAGTTCTTTTGAGAGAACATCCATTATTATCTATAATAGTTAAACTATACGTTCCTGCAGTAAGATTTGATACTTGTATTTCCTGTGGATTTCCTGGTACATTATCTGACCAAGTGTATGTGAAAGGTGGAGTTCCTGAAGAAATAAATGCGGTTATACCACCACTATCTCCTGTTCCACAAGATATTGAATATAATGAAAAATCTAATGCAACACTTCCATCAACATATACTTGTGAAGTTTGAACGCATCCTGTCGAATCTGTTACAGTTACAGTATGTTGTCCCGCAGATACATTATTAAATGTTGTGGCAGTTAAATTTGAATTAACAATATTTTGTATATTATCTAAAGAATAGGTAATAGGTAATGTATATCCTGTTGTTGTTTCAACATAAACAGTTCCATTATTTCGATTACAAGTTGTTGGAGTTGTTATTGTGGAAATAGTATATTTGTTTTCAGCAATTAATGTTATTTCTTTCATATATGAACATCCAACAGTATCTTCTACAACAGCACTATATGTACCAGATTGTAAATTTGAAAAAATCTGAACTGATTGATTACTTGTAATACTTAATGAATTTCCATCAGGATATATTAATGTGTATGTATATGGTGTTACACCACCATTTACGGCAATAGTTATTTGTCCATCAATACTTGAACAAGTTGAATTAGACCCATTAATTGTAACGGATGATATCCCTTGAGGTGCGGATATGCTTGTCTGTGTCACTAGAGTACATAATCCTGTATCAGTAACTTGGATTTGATATGTTCCAGATGATAAACCAGATAATGTATAAGTTTGTGAATATGAGATTAAAACATTGCCTGTTGATGCAGAATAATAATACGGAGCGGTTCCTCCAGTTACGGTTAAAGTAATTGACCCATCATTTAAAAAACAAGTCGGTGGTACAGAAGTAAATGAACCAAAACCTACAGGTGGAACTGTTCCAACCGTTGCAGTTTTTGATTTAACACATCCTGTGCTATCCGTAATTTGAACCGAATAATCGCCAGATGTTAATCCTGTAATAAAACTATTTGTAGAAGTTGTATTCCATAAATAAGTATATGGTGGATTTCCAGTCATACCTGTAACATATATTTTACCTAAAGCAGGACCCCCACAACTTGAATTTGGAATAGAGTATAACCCAAAATCTAATTGTGTTGAATCTTCAATGATAAAGTTTTGACTTCTTCCAGTACATCCGCCTAAATCCATGACCGTCATATAATAAGTTCCAGCAGTTAAACTACCGAAAATTACTGTTGATTGATTTGTTGTTGCAGATTGACTAAAACTATTATCTGAATGATATAAGTAAAAATTTGTCGAAGAATATTGAGAAGATGAAGTTCCTGTAACAGAACCATTATCTGTTGCACACGTTGTAGAATTAACCCCCAATATATTACAACAACAACCAGAAGAAACTGGTATATTGATATAAAAACTATTGTTAGTAGGTAATGTACTATCATTTACTCTAACACTATATGTTCCCGCAGATAATCCTGTTCTAACCGATGGTACTTCAGGTAAAGAAACAATAGTTCCATAAGATAATAAAACGTCTGTTGGAGATGGTGCAGGTCTATCAGGATTAATAGTTAATGTCGTTCCAGATACCGTATAATCGGAACCATACGTCATTAACTGACCATTTATAAAAAATTGAAATACAGTATCAGGTACTAATTCAGATGAAAGAGTAAATGTTTTATTAGAGTCATCTTGAGTCCCTGTTACGGATATTTGAGCATTTGAACTATAAGTTGGCCCATATATAGTATCCACACCTAAATTTGGACTAACCCAATCAACAGTATATGGTGAAGTCCCTCCATATAAGTATAAAGAAAGAATACCCGAATTTGTATTCGAACAATCTCCTGTAACCGATATATTATAATTAAACGTTGCCATTAATATTATTACAATTTATATTCATGTTTATACCTGCATTTAAAGAAAGAATTTCATTTAAATTTCTTGCAGTAAATGTTAAACTATTAATGGTTAATGTATTACCATTTAAAAAATAACTATATCCATAATCATATAAATTAGGTAAGTAATTAATTAAAGCGTTTCTCCACATACTATTTGTAGGAACGTCTGTATATCCATAACCAGTATAAAAAGGTTCTTGAATTATTATAACTCCATCAATTCTTAAATCAACATACCATTCAGTTCCCAAAGAATCTTGAATACATTGGTTTAAAACCAATCCTTCAGTCGTCAAATAATTATTTAAAGTATTAGTCAAAATACTATTAAAGTTTGATACATCAACGTCCCCATTTAACCAAGGATATATAAAAAAATCAGTATATTCTGTCGAACACGTATAATCAAAAATATTCGATATAATAAAACATGGGTCAACAGGAACTGGAACAAATTGACATCCTCTTTGTCTTCTATATACAAACTTTTGTTTTGTTAAAACAGAATTTTCAAGCCTAACACCACCATTCCAAATTGTTGTTGCAGGAATCATTTGTTCTACTAATTTAGTCCAATATGGCCCAATACCATTAACATAATCAATTAGTTTTTGATAAGTATAGTCGTTGTTTGGTAATCCAACCGTTTGTTTTGATTCAATATATTTCCAAAAAATAGATTGTAATGTTGGATATCCTCCTGTTTTACCATCACTAATCCATTGTCTATTTCTAACATTAATCATATTCTGCCAAAATGTTTGGGAGAATTCAAAGAATGTTTTCTTTTTTGGTTGTGGATTAATATACGTCCAATCTTCTCCACCTGGAACAGGATATCCCACTGTTAATCCTGATTCAGGAATAGGGTAATCATATCTTACCGATTGGTCCCATACGTCATACACTAACCCTTGAGCAGGATTCATAAATAAATCCACATTCTTAACGTTTAGAACCAATTTTTCATTATCAACAAAATAATAAGCGTTATAATCACCTTGTGTCGATACTCTTATTTTATTATCATCTGATAACCATGACTTATTATTATCAATAACTTTTTGAAGTTTAAATCCTTCCTTCATATAAGGAAATTGTCTAAACCTATCCAAATAAACTTGACCATAACTAAATGGTTGTAATTGAGTTTGAATACTATAGTTTTGTCCTGTATAAACATCACCCGTAATAACAACTTGGTCAGGACTTCTATGTTGTGGTGTTGTCTCATACCATCCCGCTCCTATTTGGAAGAAATATGTTTCTGTATTAAGTGGTGCTTTTGGATATCCCTCAAAATCCATAGGATAATCTACCAATCTAATAGCAACATCTTGATATACAGAACTTGTTGTAAATCCTGTGAATGTCTGTCCCTTTACTTTAAATGTATTATACGTTTGATATGCTGGTGAAGTATTCGCATACGTTCCACCTGATATTTGAGCCCATTGAACATAGAATTGGTCTAAGTTAATTTTTTGGTCAGCCAAATATATGTGTTCATTAAATTCAATTAACGATTCAGGTGCTCCAATCAATCTTAACATAAACTCTATCGACCTTCTTGTTCCTTTTGATTTAAACAAGTATGCCGCATTCAAAATTAAATTTCTATAGAAAGCATAATTTAATTCTGTTGGTGTAAGTGCTCTGGCATATCCAGGATATGTTGGTGTTGATGTATTTCCAAAAACAGAAGATAAGAAATCTTCATTTGTTATCGGAGAAAAATTTGAAGTCCATCCTAATGTTTGTGATAAATTAACAAGTAATTGTGATGGTATATCATTAGATGGTGTATAATTAACTGAATTCATATAGGCAAGTCCATCTATGAATTGTTTGATTTGGTCAAAACTTCTTCCGTATATTTGGAATATTTTTTCAACTTTTTGTCCTAATGTATCAAATTCTTTTAAAGAATCTGTAATTAAAAATCTTGAAAT
>CAZSZH010000086.1:0-7011 GCA_964610785.1 uncultured Flavobacterium sp.
GGCATTTAAACCAACCGATTTTCCTTGTCCTGTAGCACCAGCCATAAGTAGGTGAGGCATTTTAGCTAAATCAAATACAAAAGTTTCGTTAGAAATGGTTTTACCTAATGCAATGGGCAATTCCATTTCGGCTTCTTGAAATTTAGTTGATGAAATTACAGTTTTCATCGGAACCATCGTTGGATTTTTATTGGGAACTTCAATTCCAATAGTTCCTTTTCCGGGAATCGGAGCAATGATACGAATTCCTAATGCCGACAAAGACAATGCAATATCGTCTTCTAAACTTTTAATCTTTGAAATTCTAATTCCAGCCTCAGGAACGATTTCATATAACGTTACCGAAGGACCGACAGTAGCTTTAATTTGTGCAATGTCAATTTTATAGTTACGAAGTGTTTCAACAATATTATTCTTATTGTCTTCTAATTCTTGTTGATTGATTGTAATACCAACAGAGCTGTATTCTTTAAGCAAATCAATGGTTGGAAATTTGTAGTTTGATAACTCTAAAGTTGGATCAAATAAACCAAAATCAGCCACTAATCTATCGGCTAAATTATCTTCAATGCTATCTTCATCTTGTGGTTTTTCAATCACAAATACTTCATCATTGGTCTTGATAACTTCGGGCTCTGAAAGCTCAAGTTTTGGGCTAGGTTTAGGCTCACTTTTTAAAGTTGGTTCCAATTCAATTTCCGAATAACTTGATATTGTCGGCTTTAAAGCTTCTTTATTTAATTCAAATTGAGAGGTTGGTTTTATGTAGGGTTCTTCAATTGGTTCCTCCATTTCTTCATGAAAATCTTCAACCGCATATTCTTCAAGATTGTATGCGCTAGAATCAGAAGTTGTAGCTTTCATAGCTTCCATGTCGTCATTAATCTCTTTATGCTTCTTTTCAAAAAATGATTTGAAGGAATCAGGCGATATTTTAATTTTAAACAATAAATAAATAATTACGCCAAAAATTAAAACTAATAAGGTGCCTGTTTTTCCAATATAATCCTGAAAGAATAAATTCATTTCATATCCTATCGTTCCACCAAACTCAGGAATTGAATTAGCAAAGAAGCCCAATAAAATAGAAAGTATGATAATGGCAAATAAATCCCAAAACCAAGTATTTTTTAATTTTTTTAGCGGTAGATCTAACACCAAGAAAGCTCCGGTGATAAAGAATAATTTCACAAATAAAAATGAAGCTACTCCAAATCCTCTATAGACAAATAAATCTGCTAAATACGCTCCTAATTTGCCTAACCAATTACTGGCTGTTTCATTTCTATTACTTAAATCAGTTACAATATTTTGATCTTGTTGACCGTAAATAAAAAACGAAATAAAAGCCACCAATAAGCCTACAGAAAGAAGAACTAAGAGGCAACCCAATATCACTTTGTACTGCTTTTTCATTTTCCACGGAAGTTTCTCGCCGGGTTCTGTTGATTTTGAATTTTCCTTTTTAACTGATTTAGCCATTCTTGAACGAATTTACCTCTTTAAATTTTTAGGTTAGAGTTTTGGAATATAAATTATGCAACCAATAGTTATTGCGGTTAATGCAGCAAAAAAAACAGCTCCCGCAGCAATGTCTTTAATAAATCCTATGCGTTCATGAAATTCCGGATGAATAAAATCAGCTACTTTTTCAACAGCTGTATTCAATCCCTCTATTCCCAGAACTAAACCAATAGCCAAAGTTTGAATGAGCCATTCTTCATGAGAAATATGAAAATAAAAACCTGCTATGACCATCAAAACTCCAATTCCGAACTGTGTCATAACACTATGTTCTGTAGTGATTAGTTTGATGGCGCCTTTTACAGCAAACCCGACACTTTTGAATCGTCCTGTTAAAAAAGATTTATCTCTTTCAAATTCCATAAAATTCTATTAAAGAGCGGCTAGAGCAGCTTCATAATTAGGTTCGTTTGCAATTTCTGAAACTTGTTCCGTATATTTTATGATGCCATTTTCATCAATTATAATTACCACCCTTGAGTGCAATCCAGCAAAGACACTATCAGCAATTTCCAAACCGTAATCTTTGCCGAAATTACCATTTTTAAAATCAGAAAGGTTTATTACATTTTCTAATCCTTCGGCACCGCAAAAACGTTTTTGAGCAAAAGGTAAGTCTCTTGAAATACATAATACTTTGGTGTTTTGTAATTCGCTTGCTTTCGCATTGAAGGTTCTCACCGATGTTGCACATGTTCCTGTATCAACACTTGGAAAAATATTTAAAACCAACTTACTTCCTGCAAAATCTGCAAGAGTTGTTGTTGATAAATCTTCTTTTACTAAAGAAAAATCAGGTGCTTTAGAGCCAACTGTTGGCAATGAACCACTCGTGTTTACTGGGTTTCCGCCTAATGTAATTGCTGCCATTTATATTTGTTTTTTTAAGATTTCAAAAGTAGTGAAAATAATTAGTAATTAAGAAAAAGCAATTCGGAAATTTTGAAAAGTGTGCCTAATATTTTAAGTATATTATTTGGTTAATATTATTAATATATCGTAATATTGCAATATTAAAATAAAATATATTATATGGGTGCATCAAAATCAGAGTCGTTTTCAGTATCTCACAATGAAATGGCAACTATTTTTAAAGCATTGTCACATCCAGCTCGTGTGGCGATTGTAGAATATTTGTTACTTGCTGAAAGTTGCATTTGTGGTGATATTGTGAACGAATTGCCTTTGGCACAGCCAACGGTTTCTCAACATTTGAAAGAACTAAAAAACGCAAATATAATTAAAGGAACAATCGAAGGAACTGCCATTTGTTATTGTATTAATCCTGAAATTATTTGCAGAATTGAACATTATTTTAGTGCTATATCCAAACAATTGCAAAACAAATGTTGTTAATCTGTTCGTCAGTCCAATGAATTTATCAGAAACTATCGCAACACTTTCTAAAATTATCCTTACCGAAGAACGAAAGGAAGTGCTCAAGCCTTTAATTGATTATATTCAAGAAAAAGTAAATTTTCATCAAGAAATTCGCTTGAATTTTATTTGTACGCACAATTCTCGTAGAAGTCATTTAGCACAAATATGGGCACAAACATTGGCTTTTCATTTTGGAATAAAAAATGTTTGTTGTTATTCGGGAGGAACAGAAGCTACAGCTATGTTTCCTAAAATTGGCGAAACACTAAGTAATCAGGGGTTTACTATTCAGAAATTAAGTATTACTGAAAATCCTGTTTATAGTATCAAATATGATCATAATCAACATCCTATTATTAGCTTTTCCAAAACATTTGATGCTATTTTCAATCCAGAAAATCAATATGCCGCAATAATGACATGTTCCTCTGCAGATGAAGGTTGTCCTTTTATTGCAGGTGCCGAAATGCGATTACCAATTCGCTATGACGATCCAAAAATTTTTGACGGAACCGCACTAATGGATGAAAAGTATTTGGAGCGCAGTATTGAGATTGCATCCGAAATGTATTTTGTTTTTTCACAAATCAAATAACACGCAAAACCATTAAAAAATGAAACGTATTTTACTAAAATATAAAAAGCCAATTATAATTATTGCATCGATAACAATATTACAGCTGATATGGGGTTTTGACCCAAAATTTTGTCTTGTAAATATTATTTGGTTGTTTGTGTAAATTAAATTTAATTTTTTACTGCAATCATGGATATTTCAACATTTACGCCTTTTGGTAGTCCAGCAACTTGAACAGTTTCTCTTGCAGGAGCATTTTTTTCGTCAAAGTAATTTCCGTAAACACTGTTTATTTTTGAAAAGTCATTCATGTCCATAATAAATATGGTTGTTTTAACAACGTTTTCAAACGTCATATCCTCAGCTTTTAGAACTTCTTTCATGTTTTCCATAACTTGTTTGGTTTCGATTTCTATAGTATCTTGAACCAATTCCATTGTCGTAGGATTAAGTGCTATTTGTCCCGAAGTATACAGTGTGTTTCCTATTAAAATAGCTTGATTATATGGCCCAATTGGAGCGGGCGATTTATCTGTGTAAATAATTTTTTTCATTGTTTTATTATTGTAATGTTCTATCAGGTTGTGTTCGTTTATCCCATTTAATATCTTTAAGAATTCCTGCTTTTATACCTATGAAAAATCCCCAATATGCATTTTGGCCAAAGGGATTCCAATTGAAACTCATGTTCCAACTTAACAAATCTCTATTCAAACGAATTTGTGTAAAAGTGACACCTTTACGAACAAAATCATAACCAGAAGAAACTCCAATTTTCCATTTTGGTGTTAAGTCGGTATTGGCAGAAATCATTACAGAATTACTTATTATTTTTTTTTCATTAAATAGATTGGAGTAGGTTACAGAATAGGCAAAGTTTAAATCCCAGGGTATTTTGGCATTGTAAAATCCAGAAAATTCGTCTTTATCATTGTCTTTTTTGCCTTCGGATGCATCATTTAATTCACTATTTGAACCAAATAAATCATCTTCGCGACCTCCATTTCGAGATCCTTGCACATTCTTTTTCTGTTTATCATCTTTTGCGCTAGAAACTGCATAATTAATGGTCATATTGGCACTAGTCATTCTAAAAAGACTGCCGCCATTGTCAATATTAAAAGTATTAATTCGAGTCCTATTGTCTTTTCCCAAAGCATAAGGGTCTAAGGTAGTGGCAAAATTGATATTCATTTTTTTATTGAACAAAGCTGTACCACCACTAACTCTCATTGGCGACCAACGAAGAGAATCAGCAGCTACATCATAGCTTGTAGATATGTTTAAATTGTTTAACAACATAATTTTTTTTGGTTCCGTTTTAGTAGAATCTTTATCTCTCACTTTCGCTTCAAATGTATTATTGATACTAAAACCAATATTATTAGAGTAATTTTTACCAGGAGATCCAAAAATTCCCGACTCAAATCTAGTGTAATCAGCTCTTTTACCACTAGCATCTAATGCATATGTGTCATAATATTTCGCAAAACTTGGCGTATAACTTTGTGAAATGGAAGGGCGCATTACATGTCTGATGGCTTGTATTTGATTGTTTTTACCAAAATTAAAGGTTCCGTAAATTGTAGTACTGATGCTGTTTGAAAACGAGTAGGTTCTAAAAGAATCAAAACCATGTACGTTTGAAGTCACCACCGATCCCACTGGGGTGAGCGGAGGTAAAGAAGTGGTTACAAAATCCTTTCTGATAGTATTCAAAGTCCAGACTTCATTATAATTCACTGAGGTAGAACCACTAAAGTATTTTAAAAGTTTGTAATTGGTACTAAGAGGAACTGTATGTTGCAATCCTACTCTCGCATTTTCAAACATCTGTTTTTTAAAGAATAAGGTATCGGTTGTTTGTATTTGATTTTCTCCTCGAACACTATATTGTAAATTTATATTTTTAACAAATCCTTTTTTCACGCCATCTTTTTTTACAAAAGGATATACCCGATCAACACTCATTTGAAGCGTTGGCAACGTCATATTTATTTGTTTTGTATTGGTGTTTTGGGAATGAGTTGCTGCCAGCGATAAATTAACTTGAGGTATTGAATTGAATGTTTTGGAAAACGATACTGAAGAACTTAGTGTATTGTTTAGAGTAGAACCAATATTTGCGAGATTAATGGATTGTTGAAAATATTGACTACTTCCTAAATTGACCGATGCAGAAAATCTAGAATTTGGATTTGATTTCGGGTCTTTGGTATGCGACCATTGAATATTATAAATTTTACCACGAGAATAATCAGGGTAACCTTTTTCGCTATTGATATTATTCTCAAACCTCACATTGATATTGCCGGTGAATTTATACTTATTAGCATAACTTGATTGAAACCTAGTCGCATAACTACCGTTTGTATAGTAATCACCGCTTAGCAATAAATCATATTTATCGCTTAATGCAAAGTAGTATCCTCCGTTTTGCAATGAATAACCACGTGTGGCGTTTTGTCCGTAACTCGGCGGAATAATTCCTGAATGACTATTTTCTGTAATTGGAAAGAATGCAAAGGGTAGAGCTACTGGAGTGGGTACATTTTCTATCCATAAATTAGTTAAACCAACCACTACTTTTTTTCCGGGTACAAATTTCATTCTACCTACCAAAAAATAATATTCTGGGTCGTCAATATCTTTAGCAGTGGTCAATCGAGCACTTTTCATGAAATAGACAGAGTCATTCTCTTTTTTAGAAATTTTAGCCTTGATATATAATTCTTCTTGTGTCGTTCTTGAATTCCAAACAAGCGCTTTCTTGGTTTTGTAATTAAACCTGATGGAATCGGGCTCTATAATACTTTTACCTTGTTTAAAAACGGGATGTTGAATATAATTACCCGAGGAATCTTTTAATCTACCAGCATAAACCTCATTTTTTTGATAATCAAAAACTATAATTCCTGACTTTAGTTCGTAATCCAAATAATTTAATTCAGCTTCATCATACAATGTAATAAGTTTCTTTTTTTGATCAAATTTCGCATATTTCTTTGCTTTATATTTAACCTTGCCTTCTAAAACAGACTTTACTTTTATTGTTTTAGTTGCTGATGTATCTTTGTTTTTAATTGTAATATCCTCTGTTTTGGTTGTAGTTTCGGATTTTGTATCAGATTTAACAGATTGATTTTTAACAGGAAATGACTTGGATTTTTTTGGAGTTTCTTGCGCTAATAAAGTACAACTTCCTATTGTTAGAAAATATGCTGATAAAACGATATAAAATAAGTTTGTACGCAAAGGTTTAAATGCTATTTTTGTAAAATATGGTTTGATTTTTGAGCAACCAAAATTACATATTATTTTTCGTCAAAAATAGAGAAATAATAATTTTATAGCCTTGTAGTTTTAATTTAAATTAACGTTTATCAATATGACATTTGTAAATAAACTCAAATATATTTTAGTAATAGGAATTTTTATAAGTTCAACTTTAGTCTTTTCTCAATCCAATAAATTTAAAGTAACTCTTGATGCAGGGCATGGCGATCATGACTTTGGTGCTGTATATAATG
>CAZSZH010000087.1:0-6988 GCA_964610785.1 uncultured Flavobacterium sp.
ACATCCCATTTCTAATTTGATAATTGGTGTATTGATTTTCGAGTTTATTAACTTGTGCCTTAGTATCATATTGATTACTCAATGCCGTATATTGTTCGCTTTGTGCTTTAGATGCTTTCTCGTTGTATTCAGCGGCGATGCGATTGACTTCGACTTTGGCATTGATTAATTCGTTTTCACTGCTTATAAATTTATTTTCTTGAGTAATTATTTTGGCTTCAATTTCTTGAAGTTTTAATCGTTTTTCTTCCACATCGGTGAGCGGTTTTAGGCCTTCTTTATTAAGAGTAATCGATCGATTGAATTGGGTAGTTGCAATTTTGAGTTGTGTTCGAACCGCTACTAAATCCATACTGTCGCTTTTGACTTTTAAAAAACCTTGACGGATTTTGTTTTTGGCTTGTTGGAGTTTTAATTTTTTTTCATTTTCAATAGCAGCCATTTGACTCGATAAAGAAACCACTTTACCACCATAAGATTGTTGCGCCATTTTTTTAGCATCTACTTGATTTTTGGTATTTTCCATCAAATTGGGGTCAAGATAGTCTTCTTTTATTTCAGAAATGTATAAAATGGTATCGCCTTTTTGTACAAAATCGCCTTCTTTCACATACCATTTTTCAATTCGACCAGCAATAGCGGTTTGAACGGTTTGTGGTCGTTGATCAGGTTTTAATGTGGTCACTGCTCCTGAACCTGAAATGTTTTGGGTCCAAGGCAAAAACAAAATGAGCAAACAAATGATCGAAACTCCCAAAATAATGCGGTTTAAAATTTTGTAATGCGGACGATTTTGTAAGTTTTTTACCGTACTGAATTGTTCAATATTTTCGGTAATTGGATTTATAGATGAAATATTGAGCATGATTAGTTGTTTTTGGAGTCAGAGATTATAGTACCATTTTTCATATGAATGACGCGTTGAATTTTTTCTTTCCAATACGGATTTTTAGACGAGACAATTACCGACCATTTGTTGGTTGTATCCGTAATAAAATCTATAATTTCTCTAGCCGACGAATCATCCATTTTATCTAATGGATCTTCGTAAAATAAAATTTTAGGTTTATTGATAATACTTCTCGCCAATAGAATTTTTTGAGCATTAGAAGAGGATAATTGTCGGCCT
The DNA here is from genome assembly GCA_964610785.1 of uncultured Flavobacterium sp. Taxonomy (GTDB): domain Bacteria; phylum Bacteroidota; class Bacteroidia; order Flavobacteriales; family Flavobacteriaceae; genus Flavobacterium. The sequence goes on from CAZSZH010000087.1 coordinate 1,130, forward strand.
TCAGGAAATATTTTAGTATTCAAACCTTCAGGTAACGATTTAATAAAAGCACCCAAATGCACACTTTCAATAGCCCACTTGATGTCTTCTTGAGAAATCAACGGATTATTAAAGGTAATATTTTCTAAAATAGTCCCTTCAAATGGTGTTTCACCATTAATTATGGTACTAATTTGAGATCTATACAACGTTAAATCTATTTTTCTGTAGGTATCATCGTTAATGTACAAAGAGCCCGAGGTAGGTTGTAATGATCCAGAAAGTAATCGAATTAAGGTTGTTTTGCCTGAGCCATTTTCACCTTCCAATAGTATTTTTTCATTTGGATTGATTTTCAAATTAATTTGATCGATAATTACATCATTTGAATCTGGAAATTGGTAGGAGAGTTTTTCCATTTCTAATGCCATGTTGGTGAAACAAAAATCATTTGGTGTGGTTGGAACTTCTTCTGTTTTTAAATCGGATACTTGTCCAATTTTTTCTATGGAAGTCAATACATCATAAAAAGTTTCCAATCCGGTGATGATTTTTTCTACTGAATTGATAACCAATAAAATGATGATTTCGGCGGCCACAAATTGACCAATGTTCATTTGTTGATTGAGTACTAAAAAACCTCCAATGAACAATAAACTTGCGGTTATTATTACTTTAAAAACAATCAATTGAATGAATTGTCTTTTTAATACTCCAAAATGTTTTTCACGATAATTAAGGTATTCACTAACCAAATAATCGTTTTTGGTTAAGGCAAATTCAAAGGTGTCTTTTCGTCTAAAACTAAAATTATTTCGCGCCAATTCTTGTAACCAACCTACCACTTTATATTTGTATTTGGACTCTTTTAAGCTGGTAGCAAGTCCTGATTTATAAGAGAATTTAAAAATCGAGTAAAGTAGTATCATCAATAATATTCCGAAGAAAATAAAGAATGGATGGTACAACGATAATAGTATAATTCCAAAGGTAATTTGAAGTAATGCGGTAGAAAAATCAATCAATAATTTTGATGTCCCTTTTTGAATTGTAATGGTATCAAAGAAACGATTGGCCAATTCCGGTGGATATTGGTTATAGAACTCTTCAAATTTGATTTTGGGTAATCGATAGCCGAATTCAAAAGAAGATCGAACAAATATTTTTTGTTGTAGATTTTCGGTTATTCGCAATTGCATTAAAGAAAGAATCCCGACTAATGCAACACCAAAAACCACTATAATAACTAATACAATCCAGGAAACGCTCACTTGCCCAGATTGAATTAAATTTACGATGGCTTGGATTCCTAAAGGGAGTGATAAACTCACTAAACCAGCAAAAATGGCATAAAAAAACAATTGAGAAATGTCTTTTTTATCCAATTTTAAAAAGTTAAAAAAGCGTTGTAAAGGCGATTGTGTTGTCATTTATGATAAGGTTTTTTCTAGAATATTGGTATAAAAATCGGTTGGTGATAAATTCTCATTACAATTGGTAATGGTCTTTAAGTGGTTTTTTAAAAAATGTTGGTGTAAGGCTCCTTCCACAATAGATGATGCTAAACTTTTTGCAAAGGCATATTCAGGTTTTACTTCACTAATCATATCAATAATCCGATTGATAACTCTTTTGTACACCAAAAAGAAGCCTATTTTATTCTCATCATCAATTTCTTTGGTTAAAAGGGTTTTGGTGAATTCGGCGATGATTATTTTATTTAGAGTGGCTTCATTGATGTGTAAGGTATCGGAATCATCTTCAATTTTTTCGGTAACAATAGCGATGGCTTTATATAGTTTTTCTTTCGGATTGATAATGTTATTGGTTTCAAAAACCAAGCGATATTCAATCCAAGCCCAATACCAAGATGACAAATACAATAGCAATTTGTGTTTGCTTTCAAAATAACGGTAAATCGAACTTTCGTTAGAACCAATTCGTTCCCCTAATTTTTTAAAGGTAAAATAGTCAAAACCAATTTCATCAATTAAAATGATGCTGTGTTCTATGATTTTCTTTCCTAATTCAGAAGTTTCAGGATTTTTAACATATAATTTGTTATTGACTGTAATAACGATATTGGATAGCATTATATGCATTTTGTAATATTATTTTATGCAAATATAATAGTATTACTATTACAAATGAAATTTTAACTTTTAATTATCTTATTAATCTAAAAAAAATTAATAGCTTGATTTTATAGTTTTATTGGATTCAAATTTTAGTTAGAACTGCACACTTTATTATATTTTATTACATTTCTCTTTTAGATTTAAAAAACATCTACAGCAATTGCAAATTATTTTTTTGCTTTTATGATTCACTTAAAGTCGCGACTTTCGGTTTGCTAAACAAATTATTATAGACTTTCATTCCATAATGTTTTATGTCAATCAATAAACATCAAATTACAAGACCAAAAGAAAAAGTTAGTTGATATAACTTCACCAAATAAATTTAACAGATTTTGAAATTGGTTGGGTATATTTTTGGTTTAAGAATTTTTTAGAGATTAATATAATTCTTACCCTATTTGTTTATAAAAAATCGTGTGGCATTTATGTAATTTATACTCACTATTGTGTAAGACAATTTAGCTGCATCATAACCATCTTTGTACTGTAATAATACAATCAAATAAATCAATATCATGAACAATTTACTTTACACCATAGCCATACTGCTAGTCGTTTTTTGGGCATTAGGTTTTTTTGTGTACAATTTCGGAAGCATAATTCATATTCTCCTTGTAATTGCAGTAATTGCCATACTATTGAGAGTTATTAGCGGTAAAAGCATCGTCAAATAATAAATAATACGCAGCTAACTTTAAAAACAAGTACAATGAAAAAAGCAATCTTAATGATCGCAATGGTAACCCTAACGGTTACGAGTTCTTACGCACAATCAGAGCCTTCTACAATGAGCACCTCAAGCAATCGAGACAAATTATTTTTCGGATTAAAAATTGGAACCAATTATTCTAATGTTTATGACTCTCAAGGTCAGGATTTTGTGGCCGACGCCAAATTTGGTTTGGCAGGAGGTGGATTCGTCTCTATTCCGATTGGAACTTATTTCGGAATTCAACCTGAGGTTTTATTTTCTCAAAAAGGATACAAATCATCGGGTTCTTTTCTTGGAAGTTCCTACAGCATGACAAGAACAACCGATTATCTTGACATTCCCATATTAGTAGCTTTCAAACCTATTGAAAGTGTATCGATACTATTTGGTCCTCAATTTTCGTATTTGTTAAAACAAAAAGACGATTTTACTGGAGGTTCGATATCAGTAGATCAAGAGCAAACCTATACTAATGACAATTACCGCAAAAACACTTTTTGTTTGACAGGTGGTGTCGATTTGAATGTAGACCATCTAGTCATAGGATTACGTGCCGGTTGGGATGTGAATAACAACAATGGTGATGGAACATCAACCACGCCCAGATATAAAAACATGTGGTATCAAGCCACAGTAGGATATCGTTTTTAATAAGTAATATTTAAATAAATACACAATGGACAATTCAACAAAAAACACCGGAAAAATTGTAGGATCTTTAGTTTTAGGAGCCTTAGCAGGAGCCACATTAGGCGTTTTGTTTGCTCCTAGAAAAGGAACAAAAACAAGGAGTAAAATTGCAGGAGGAGCTGAAAAAATAGCAACCGATTTAAAGAAAAAAATGAGCAAAGAAGCCAGAGATTTTAGAAAAAGCGTTAACAAAGAAGCCAAATTGTTAAAAAATAAAGCGGCAGAACTAGAAGAATTGGTAGAAGGAAAAATGGAGAGTGTTACAGCAACTTTAAAGGAAAAAGCCAACGCTTTACTTCATATGAATGTTGATCATGAAATTAAACAAAAATAAGATGAAAACTCCTGTTTTTAAACTTATTATACTTGCTGCAATAGTAGGTATGGTCTACATCAGCTGCAACAATTCTCCTAAGCAAAAAGAAGAAAAACTAAATGATGCGAAGAATGAAGTGCTTGATGCCAAAGAAGATTTAGCAAAATCGAAATTAGACTCTATTGGTGATTTCAATAAATACAAAGAAAGCATTGAAAATAAGCTCGTTGAAAATGAAAAGAAAATCACAGAATTAAAAGCTAAAAACACTTCTAAAGATAAATCGTCCCATTTGTTATATGTAAATCAACTCGATAAATTGGAAATGAAAAATTCTGAGTTGAAACATAAAATTGAAGATTATAAGCAAGGACCCGAACAAAAATGGGAATTATTTAAAATAGATTTTAATAAAGACGTCGATGATTTAGGGAAATCTATTTCAAATATGGCAGAGCGTAATATGAAAAAATAAAAATCATGCGAACTTTAAAATTTACCATCGATTTCAAGAATATTGTACTCATTATTTCACTAATTCTGTTATTGCTTTCTGTTGTTTCTTGTGCTAAAAAAATAACGTTTCTTACTTCTTCGGTAGTTCCAGCAGCTAGAGGAGAAGTGGCATTTAAAAAAGACAAGAACAACAACTTTGATATTCAAATGGAGTTATCCTATTTAGCCGAACCAGGAAGGTTGCAACCGCCAAAACAAACTTATGTAGTATGGATGGTTCCAACAGATACCGATAAACCAATTAACCTGGGTCAAATAGTTGGCTCTTCTAAGCTGAAAATAAAATTTGAAACGGTTTCTTCGTCAAAACCTCGAAAACTTTTTATTACAGCCGAAGATAATGCTAGCGTTCAATACCCAGGTAATATGGTGGTTATGGAAACAAATAATTTCTAAAAGTTTTGGTTTACTTTTATATTGGTTAATGTTAAAAACTGCTTTCGGGCAGTTTTTTTATTTTAATGAAACAGCAACTTCTTTAAAAACCGCTTTCTATGACTTAAAAACCGCATTTTTAAGCACTTCATTTTTTACAAACCCCAACTTCAATACAAAAACAAACCCCGCTTAAATCATCTTAAACGAGGTCAACTTTTCTATTTATTCTTACTATTTAGTTTTTAAGAGAGGTTGCGCAACAGCTACGGCTGTTAACTGAAGTGTTTATTATTTATAGCTTTATTTTAACTATTTTGTTATCTTGAATTATTACAAGATCGCTTTTATGTTCTTTTTTAAAAAGAAGCATTTTTTCATAAGCTTTTTCAAGACCTTTTAATATCTTATTTCTATTTTCTATTTTAGCTTCTGGAGTCATAGTAGTTTTTTAATTCGTTAAACTTTGATTCATTTATAACGTTTAATTCTTCACTTGCGGAAATTTCAGCAATCAAATTATGTTTTCCTTCAGAATTATCGAAGATTAATGCTTGGTCAACAATTGAAAGATAAATTTCAAAAAGATTTTTGATTCCTTTATAATATCGTTTCTCAATTACATCTTCAGGTATGTTATGACCACCTTCGAGTACTCTAGTTTTTACTCTTTCTTTAGCTAATTCAGGGTTTTTAAGCCAAAAAAATAGTAGTGTCACATTATAATTTTTCTTTTTTGCTTCAAGTATTCTATTTTTATAACTTCTCGTCGCAAGTGTAGTTTCAAACGCAAAATTTTCATTTTGAGATAATAATTCAGTAATTCTATGTAGCATTATTCTTCCAGCTTCAAATGAAACTTTTTCTGGCTGAAATGGAGAAAGCCCTTTTGCAATTTCGTCTGCATTAACAAACTCTTTGCAATCCAAAATTTCAGGTAATATAGTAAATGAAGCTGTTGTTTTTCCAGCTCCATTACATCCTGCAATTATGTATAAATTCTTTTCATTCATAATTGCAAATATAACCAAATTAAAGAAAAATGTCTTAATAGCACTAAAATAACATTTCAGTTAACGTCAGTTCGTCTAAAAACCTAAATTTCTTTACGAACTAACCTTTTTAAACTC
>CAZSZH010000088.1:0-6806 GCA_964610785.1 uncultured Flavobacterium sp.
ACCTTGTAAAGCGAAAAGCGGGAAAATGGTTCGCAAAAAAACCAAACCTTTCGCTGAAAAAAAATTATTTTAAATCTACAATTATTAAAAGTGGTACTAGGCTAGTAAAAAACACCTACTTTCATTTATTAGTCTCTATTATCGTCAAAAGTAAAGTTTCTCAATTTTGGCACTTTTGCAAAAGTAAAAGCAATAACTCCTAAAGTCAACACACCTCCCGTTACAACAGCTCTAACAGTTCCAAGCCAATTTGCCATAACTCCACTCTCGAAATCACCAAATTCATTGGATGAACTAATAAATATTGTATTTACTGCAGAAACTCTGCCACGCATTACATCGGGAGTTACTAATTGCAGTATCGTACTTCTAATTACGACGCTTACTGCATCAAACATACCTGAAAATAATAACATAAAGAATGAAAGATAGAAATTAGTTGATATGCCAAATACAATAATTGACAAGGCAAATCCTGTTACGCAAAGAAATAGTTTTTTTCCGGGTGTTTTTTTTAATGGCAAAAACGCCAATAATCCTAATGTAATCAATGCACCTATTCCGGGAGCTGCTCGAAGGATTCCGAACCCCATTTCGTTGACGTGTAAAATTTCTTTTTGATAAACGGGCAATAACGCTACAGCACCGCCAAATAATACCGAAAACATATCTAATAATTGTGCTCCGAGTAAAGTAGGTGTTTTCATTACAAATTTTAAACCTTCTTTGATGCTGTGTATGATAGGCTCTTTTTCTTTTTTAAGAATGGGTTTCACCTTAATAAATAGTATTGGAATATAAATTAGTAGTAAAACACAAAACACAGCAAAAAGTCCAAAACCAATACCAAATAAAGCAATAAAACCCCCAGCTACTAACGGACCGAGTACAGCACCTAATTGCCATGACATACTACTCCAACTGGTAGCATTGGGAAAATGCTCTCTAGGAACTACTAGCCCAAATAATGAAAACATAGAAGGCGCAAAAAAAGAACGCAAAACACCTCCGATAAATACGAAAAAGTAAATTAATACCACAATTACAGATACTTTTAGATTTTTTTTAGCGAAAGGTAATGCCAGACAAAACAAACAAAAAGCTGTAATAAGATAGCCCGTAAGACATGTAATCACCATTTTGCGTTTTTCATTTTGGTCAACAAAATGTCCTGCAATTAAAGAACATCCAATCGCTGGAATAACCTCTGCCAGCCCAACAAAACCTAAAGATAATTTATTATTAGTAATTTGATATACCCAAAAATAAAGTATTGTAGACTGCATATTTAATGCAAAAATGACTCCCAATCGCGTACCTAAAAATGCTCTAAACTCTTTAATCTTCAAAGAAGGATTCTTGTAGAAAAAGCCTGAAGTGGTTATTGAAGATGGATTTTCTTTTGGCATATTTTTTTTACTACAGATTAGATAACTAAATTTTTTTGGCTACAAATTTGACCTATTATATTTGATTATTTGTTAGATGTTTGTTAATACTGCAATCGACTACTCCTCCTTTTGCTACACGCAAGTGGCGAGTTAGAACTAAATTACGTAATTCGCTCCTATTATCTTTTTAACAGAAGTAAAACCAATTTTATGCAAATCGATTTGATTTCGTTCTACCCAAATGAGTTCTTTAATTTCATCTTTGGCATTTATTGAAATGGTTTTGGAATCGAGTTTGCATTCGTAAAAAATATCCAAAGTTCGATAGGAAACATTTTTAAATAAATAATTATTTGGTGCTGTTGTAATGTATTTTAAATCGATTGGAGTAATCTTCAACCCTAGTTCTTCAAGTATTTCTCTACAAGCAGCTTCTTCGGCGTTTTCATTAGGATCAATAAATCCTCCTGGTAAATCCCATTTTCCTTTATCGGGATCGACATTTCTAACTGCAAAAAGAATTTGATTTTTAAAGGTAAACACAATAGATACCGCTGCTGCAATGTTATGATACAATACAAAATCACACGATTTGCAATGAAATTTAAGATTGTTAACATAAGTCACATCTTGTGAGCCACAATTCGTACAATATTTGAAAAAAGAAGCTTCGTTATAATCCATAACATTAATTTATTTTTGAACTATTGAGGAATTACGAAAATAAAGCTTCTAAAACTTGATAAGATAGATTACTTCGTAAAGATTCTGTTTTCTTGTTCTAATACTCGAATAAACGTAGTTCGTTTGGTTAGTTCTTTCAATTTAGAAGCGCCAACATAGGTACAGGTACTTCTAATTCCTCCTAAAATATCATGTAACGTTTCAATAACATCACCTTTAAAAGGCACTTGTACTGTTTTGCCCTCGCTGGCTCTGTATTCGGCAACGCCACCTACATGCTTTTTCATAGCAGTTTCCGAACTCATGCCATAAAACAACTTATATTTTTCTCCTTTGATTTCTATTAATTCTCCACCACTTTCGTTATGTCCAGCAAGCATACCTCCTAACATTACAAAATCGGCACCAGCACCAAAAGCTTTTGAGACATCTCCTGGAGTAGAACAACCACCATCGCTAATGATATGACCACCCAATCCGTGAGCTGCATCTGCACATTCAATAATGGCAGAAAGTTGTGGATAGCCTACACCGGTTTTCACTCTAGTGGTACATACCGAACCGGGTCCGATGCCTACCTTAACAATATCTGCTCCTTCAAGAAGCAGCTCTTCTACCATTTCGCCTGTGACTACATTACCTGCAATTATTACCTTATTTGGAAATTGCATACGCATTTGACGTAGGAAATTCACGAAATGTTCGGAATAGCCATTCGCCACATCGATACACAGAAATTTTAATTGCGGATTGTGTTCAAATATTTCGGCTACTCTTTTAGAGTCTTCTTTGCCTGTTCCAGTACTTACGGCAATATAATCGCAGATATCGCTTGGAGCATTTTTTATGAATTCATTCCATTGCTGTAATACATAATGCTTGTGAATGCATGAAAACAATTTTTCTTTTGCTAAAGCCAATGCCATTTCAAATGTTCCAACGGTATCCATATTAGCAGCCATTATGGGAATGCCTGTCCAGGTTGCTGTGCTGTGTTTGAATTTAAAATCGCGTTCTAAAGACACTTGAGCTCTGCTGTTTAGCGTAGAACGTTTGGGTCTGATCATGACATCTTTAAATCCTAATTTTAGTTCAGTTTCAATTCTCATTTATTGTTATTTCATGGTTTTCAAATGTATTACATTCGACAAAAAGAAGACAAGTTAATTTGAAATTATATCGTTGAAATTTATTAACAATTGTTAGTAATGAAAAGAACGAAAACAAGTTATCATTGATTATTAAATATGAAATTCATCACTTTTTTTCATTAGTTTTACCCTTTTAAAATAAATCTCATGCTTTCCGACTACATTGTTGACCAAGAATTTAAAGACCAAGCCTTTAACGACACTAATACCAAGTTTAAAGATTTTGAAAACTGCACCTTTATCAATTGTGATTTTAGAGATTGCACGTTTCAAACGGTTACTTTTATAGATTCAAATTTTTTTGATTGCAATTTTATGCAGACTAAAATCAATTATATATCGTTGCGAGGGGTATTTTTTACCAAATGTAATTTCACAGGAGTGAATTTTGCGATGACCGACCAAGTCATTTATGAATTTCACTTTAAAGATTGCTTGTTGGATTATGCGCAATTCTACGCTTTGAAGTTAAAGAAAATGCAATTCATCAATTGCAGTATGATTTCCGTAGATTTTATGGGTTGTGATTTAACTGAAGTACTATTTGATCATTGCAATTTGAGAAAAGCAGTTTTTATTGACACTATTGCTAACAAAGCCGATTTTTATACTAGTTATGATTACAGCATCGATCCAGATAAAAACAAACTTAAAAAAGCAATTTTTTCGACAGATGGCTTGAAAGGATTATTAGAAAAGTATGATATTGTTGTGAAATAAATTAAAAGCAGAGATTTATATGCTTTTTTAATTAGAGAAAAAGTAGTATTCTTTTCATTTATACAAGTGCATTATTTAATTTCAATAGGTTTTTTAGACTTTATTTTTATCACATAGCACGGTTTGGTGACTACTTCAGCAATGATTCCTTTAGGCTCAATTTCCTTTAATGTAACTACAATTTTATCGGGTAATTCTTCAAGTTTTTGAACTTTTAGTGTATATCCTTCTGATTTTTTCTCCCCCATATTCACTAAAATAAAATTACACGATTGAATATCATCTTTCTTTACGTATGGTTTTATCAAATCATCGTTTAATAACATTTCAAATTCATTCTTCTCTGAAATAATTTCATAAAATTGAAAAGCGGCTCCGCCATAATCATTTCGCATCAGTATATCGTATTTAACTCCAGAAAGTAATGGCGGTTTTGATGATGAACAAGAAATAAAAATAATAGCAATAGAAAGTAAGATTATCTTTTTCATCTGATTTAAGTAGTTTGTTTTGAATGATTTATTGCTTTTTCATATAAAGATTCATACAATGGCAAAATATTTTTTATGTCAAATTGTTTTGCTACCGATAATGCATTCTTTTTAAACGTATTTAAATTATCATTATTGCTTAAAATTTTTATGGCATTAGCTGCCATTTCATCAATATTCCCCACATTACTTAAATATCCTGAAATACCGTCAAAATTCACTTCGGGTAATCCACCCGAATTGCTAGATATAACCGGAACGCTCCACGCCATCGCCTCTAGGGCTGCTAAACCAAAACTTTCGGTTTCTGAAGGAAGTAAAAACAAATCAGAATACGAAAGAATGCTATCAATTTCATTGCTATTTCCGAAAAATATTACTCTATCTTGAATTCCTAATTCTTCACATAATCGCTCAGCTTTTATCTTCTCTGGACCGTCGCCAACCATCATTAATTTGGCAGGAATAAATTGCTGTATTTTATAAAAAATCTTGATTACATCTGAAATTCTTTTTACTTTTCTAAAGTTGCTTATGTGCGTAATAATTCGTTCCTCTGAATTAGCCATCACGGAACGTCTGCAAGAAATCAAAGGTTCATTTCGCTGTTTGTCTAATTCAATAAAATTCGGAATTACGTGAATTTCATTTTTTATATTGAATAAATCGTAAGTTGCCTCTTTCAAACTCTGAGAAACCGAAGTCACAACATCTGATTTGTTGATACTAAAACTCACTGCAGTTTTATAATTGGGATGATTTCCAACAAGAGTAATATCAGTCCCGTGAAGCGTTGTAACCATTGGAATTATTATGCCTTCGTCTTTCAACATTTGTTTCGCCATATAACCTGCATAGGCATGTGGAATAGCATAATGCACATGAAGTAATTCGATTTTGTACAATTTTATGATATCAACCAATTTACTTGAAAGTGCCAATTCATAAGGCTGATAATGAAATAATGGATATTCCGGAACATTGACCTCGTGATAATGAACATTAGAATTGAGTAGTGCTAATCGAACGGGTTGTCGGTAGGTAATAAAATGAATTTCGTGACCTCGATGAGCTAATTCTAAACCCAATTCGGTAGCTACTACACCACTTCCGCCAAAGGTTGGATAACATACTATTGCTATTTTCATTTGTGTTTTTTAGAAGTACGAAGTTAACGACTTCTATCTACAATAAAAAACTATTTATCTAAAATAGCATCTTGAATTACTTTCTGGATATCTTCCCGAATATTTTCTTTCGAAAGTCGATTGAGCGCGTTGGAATCTGGATAGGTACGATTGGATAAAAATATGTATACAATTTCTGTAACCGGATCTGCCCAAGCCATAGTTCCTGTAAATCCAGTATGACCAAAACTTGACATCGAAACGCAACCGCAAGTAGGCCCTTCTTTTCCTAATTGAGGTTTGTCAAACCCTAGTCCGCGACGATTGCCTTCTGAACAAAAATAACAGGTGTTGAAATCATCAAAAGTTTGTGATGAAAAATACTTATGATTGCCGTAATTTCCTTTTTGAAGATACATTTGCATAATCTTAGCCATATCCATCGTATTGGAAAAAATTCCAGCATGACCACCTACTCCACCTTGCATTGCAGCTGCCATATCATGTACATATCCTTGTATTAAAGAATGACGAAAATAAGTGTCATTTTCTGTGGGAGGAACCATATTTTTATCAAATTTTCGCAACGGATTGTACATGGTATTATTCATTCCCATTGATTTGTAAAAATTATTAGTACTTAACGCATCCAAAGATTTACCAGTAGTTTTTTCAAGATAATTTTTAAGAATAATAAAAGTAAAATCGCTGTATTTATATTCTCGTTTATCTAATAGTTTACTTTTTGCAATTTGATTCATGATACTATCTTGATAATCATTTCTGATATACAAATTTTCAGAAACTTGATTTGTAAAGCCTATTTTGCTATTGAAACTATAGTACTTAGGTAATGGACATTTATCAGAGTCTAATGTTGATTTATAAAATGGAATCCAGGCTTGCAGACGAGCATAATGAGACAACAATTCTTTAAAAGAAATATCTTGTTTGTCTGTTCCTTGAAACAACGGAACCATATCACCCAATTTAGTATTTAAGTTCACCTTTCCCTGATCATACATTTGCATAACATTTGGTAAGGTTGCAACCATTTTGGTCATCGATGCAACATCATAAATATCGGAGTTTTGAACTTTAATTTGATTATCATAAGTGTGGAAGCCATACGATTTTTGTAAAATAACTTTTCCTCTTCGAGCCACCAAAATTTGAATTCCGGGAGTCATTTTTCCATTAATTGCTTTTAGTATACCTTCCGCTTTAATTAAACATTCTTCG
>CAZSZH010000089.1:0-6699 GCA_964610785.1 uncultured Flavobacterium sp.
AGAGTAGCATTTAATGAATTGGTGGCGTTGTATAAAAACAATGTTATCAACACGTGTTATAGGTTTTTGTTAAATGAACAAGATGCACAAGATATTTCGCAAGAAGTTTTTATTGAAGTTTATCAATCTATTCATTCTTTTAGAGGAGAAGCCAAATTGTCAACTTGGATCTATCGAATTACGATTACTAAATGCCTTGATGAAATAAAAAGACGTAATCGAAAAAAAAGAATGGCAACAGTTGGAAAACTAATACAAGTAGATGCAATCTCAAATTGGATTTCTGGAGGGACAATGCCAGACAAAACCCTGCAAGAAAATGAACAATTAAAAGAAGTAAATATTGTTTTAAATTCTTTGCCTGAAAACCAAAGAATAGCATTTACATTGAGTAAGATAGATGGATTTAGCAATACTGAAATTGCCGAAATTATGAATATCACAACAGTAGCCGTTGAGAGTTTAATCTATCGTGCCAAAAAAAAATCAACACAAGAATTACTAACCATTTTAAAAAATAGCGAATGATAGTGACAGAAATTATCAATGTCATCGTCTAATTAATAAATTACGTTTATGAAACCAAATGCACTAAACGAAAAAGTTATAGAAAAGCTTCAAGAATTTGAAACTTTAGAAAACATTCATCCCTCTTCAGATTGGGATGCTAAATTGCAAATGAAATTACAATTGAATACAACAATAAAGACTAATTTCATAGGTAAATACAATTTAATTTTAGTTTGTATTATAGTACTAAACTGCGGTTTAATCGTATTTTCATTAGTAAACGAATTAAAACGAACCACAACTCGAACAACGAATTTAGAATTGATTTCTAACGAATTATTAATTACCTCAAACTAAATGCAAATGGATATCTTTAGACAACAAAAATATTTAACAAGAGCAGTTATTATACTTGTTCTTATAAATATTGGATTGATTGTTTTTTTCGTTTGGAGAGAATTAAAACCTCATCATCAACCATTTTTATTTCCAAAAAATGAAGCTTATAAAGATGTATCGGGAATTTTAAAGAAAGAACTACAATTAAATGAAAAACAGGCGCAACAATTCAATACCATCAGAGAAGATTATTACATTAAAGAAATTATATTGAAGCAAAAGATTAAGGATAATAAAGATGAAATGAATGTGGAAATGTACAACAAACATTCTGATGAAAATAAAATAATGGTACTTGCGAAACAAACATCCAATTTTGAATATCAAATGGAACTGCTTCGTTATCGTCAGTCAAAAGAATTGAAATCGGTTTGTAATTTTGAACAACAAGAAAAATTTGAAGCATTAGTAAAAGAAATTCGAGACTATTTCAGACCCGATAATCAGCCAATGAAAAGATAATTAACATTTAGAATTATGAAAAAGAAAAATTCAGTTCAACAATTTAAAAACACCATACTCTTTTTACTGTTTCTGTGTTCAGTAATAAAAGTTGTTGCACAACAACAATCAATCGTTTTGGGTAGACCCACAGATACTTCAATAACTGCTAGTATCTTGTTTGACCAAAATATGCAATATTACCTTGAATATGGCACTCAAAGTGGGAATTATACAACTACATCAATTGTATATTCGAATGTTTTGAATGTTCCTGATGAAATTGATCTGACTGGTTTAATGCCAAACACACAATACTATTACAGAATGCAATATAAGGCAGTTGGGGCTGCAAGCTATACTCCAACAACTGAATATAAATTCCACACTCAAAGACCAGAAGGAAGTCCGTTTACCTTTACCGTAGAGTCTGACGAACATTTGTATGACTATGGTAATCCCGGAATGTACCAAGTAACTTTAGCTAATGAAGCGGCTGAAAACCCTGATTTTATGATGTCTCTTGGAGATATTTTTGGTGACGACCATACTCCAACCACTACGACTAGTGCAGATATGGATGCAAAGCATAAATATTATCGACAGTATTTGGGAGCTGTAACCCATTCTATTCCTCTTTACATTTGTTTAGGTAATCATGAAGGTGAAAATGATTATTATCTGAATGCAAACGGTATATATACCACAACTACCAACAATTTACCAGCAGCACCAAATGGAATAGGAGTTTGGGGCACACAATGGCGAAAATATTATTATCCCAATCCTTTTCCAAATACTTTTTATAGCGGAAATACCACTGTTGAAAATTTCGGAATTGATCTACCCGAAAATTACTATGCTTGGACCTGGGGAGATGCTTTATTTGTAGTTTTAGATGTTTACAGAACTGAAATATTTCCTGGTTCAACGCCAGCCGATGGTTCTAAACCTACCAATTGGGATTGGACTTTGGGTCAATCTCAATATTTATGGATGCGCAGTGTATTAGAGAATAGCACAGCTACTCATAAGTTTGTTTTTGCTCATCACAATAGAGGTCAAGGTCGAGGAGGGTCAGCAGTAGCAACAGGTTTTGAATGGGGAGGAAAAGATGGTAACCAATATAAATTTGATCAATATAGACCTGGATGGGGAAAACCTATTCATCAAGTATTTATGGATACTGGCGTAGATATCTTTTTTCAGGGTCATGACCATTTATTTGCAAAAGAAGTGTTGAATAATATTGTGTATCAAGAAGTACCTATGGCAGCTGACCTTACTTATGTTAAAGGATATACTGCAAACGCTAGTGCCTACACTGATGTTATTTTAGACGGGACAGGTCATATTAAAGTAGATGTCTCTAATAATTGTGTAACGGTTAGTTATGTTAAATCATACATACCAGGAACAACTGGTTCGTCAGGTCATACCAATGGCGAAATTGGATACACTTATTCTGTTGGTGCTTGTGCTTTAAATAATAATGAAGTAGTTAGCCCTAAATCTAAAGTATTAGTATATCCTAATCCATCAAATGATAAACTCTATATTTCATTTGATGATAATTCTTCAAGTCATCAGTATCAATTGACCAATGTTCTCGGACAAACTATTACTACATTTGAAACAAACGAATTAAATACCATTGGAATTCCCGCAGGAATATACTTTTTACAAATTGATGGGATTAAAGATTTAACAAAAAGAATTATAATAAAGCATTAAAAGAAAATGAGAAATTATTTATATACAATAGCATTTCTATTATTAGTGAATTGTACTGTACATTCACAAACCATAAGTCGTCAAGAAATTTTAGGAAAACCAACAAATACCAGTATAACTCTTAAAATGTTTTTTTCTACTCCTGCCGAGGTTGCTGTAAAATTTGGCACTTCAACTAGCAATTATACAGGACAGACTAGTTGGCAAACCTTTGCTGCCAATGATCCATCTGAAATTTTAATAAGTGGATTACAACCGGATACCAAATATTATTATGTTGTAATCTATAGAAATCCTGGAGACACCAATTTTACAACCCGAACAGAACATACTTTTCATACGCAAAGACAAATAGGAAGTGGATATACTTTTGTTGTCCAAGCAGATCCCCATTTAGATGCTTCTTCAGATACAGCATTGTACCAACGTTGTTTACAAAATCAATTGGAAGACAATCCTGATTTTATGATTGATTTAGGAGATTTCTTAATGACAGACAAATTAAAAAATCTAACTACCAATGCTGTTCCACATGATACGATTCCTTATCGATGCAATTTATTGCGTTCTTATTATGAAACCGTTTGTCACTCGTTGCCTTTATACAATGTATTAGGTAACCATGAAGGTGAAGCTGGCTGGTATTTAGATGGCACAGCTAATAATGTTGCCATTTGGGATACCCAAGAAAGACAAAAATACTTTTTAAATCCGGGACCTGATAGTTTTTACTCTGGAGATTCAACAATTCAAAATTTTGTTGGTCCAAATAATACTTCAGGGATAAGAAAATCATACTATTCTTGGACATGGGGCGATGCACTTTTTATAGTTATTGACCCTTATTGGAGTTCTAATCCTAAACCAGATGCTACTCATGGATGGTATTGGTCGTTGGGACTAACTCAATACAATTGGCTTAGAACAACATTAGAAAACAGTAGTGCTAAATTCAAGTTTATTTTCTCCCATCAAATTGTAGGCGGCGATGCCGAAGGTAGAGGAGGTATCGAATATGCTGATAAATACGAATGGGGTGGATTGAATTCTGATGGGGTTTCCTCTGGGTTTGCAACGAATAGACCAGGATGGTACAAACCAATTAAAGATTTGTTAACTGAAAATCATGTGAATATTTTCTTTCATGGTCATGATCATTTTTATGATAAACAAGACAAAGATTGTTTAGTATATCAAGAAACACCTCAACCTAGTTTACCCAACTTTAATTATCCGCAACAAGCGGCTACTTATGGTTATCTAGCGGGACAAATTTTAGCCAACTCAGGTCATCTTAGAGTTACTGTTGGTCCTTCACAAATTCAAGTTGATTATGTAAGAGCCTACCTTCCGGCTAGTGAAAATAGCACCCGTCACAACAAAGATGTATCAGCAACCTATACAATTGGTTTGTCTAATTGTTATACTTTAAGTGCAAATTCACCTGTAATTTGGAATGCCAATTATGCTGATGAAATAGTATATCCAAATCCGCTTACTACAACATCTAAAATTGAATTCTCCTTAAATACAGCAGAACACATCTCCATAATTATTTATAATGAATTAGGACAATTGATGAATAATTTAGTTTCTGATACTTATGTTAGTGAAGGAAAATTTCAAGTAATATGGGATGGAAAAGATAATTCGGGTGCAGATGTTTCTAATGGAATTTATATTTACAAAATAATCGGAGAAAATGGAGCGGTTAGCACTGGAAAAATAGTAGTTAAAAAATAATTTAATACAATAAAAAATCATGAAAAAAGCAATTGTAATCATTGTTTCCATGATCAGTTTATTTGCTTCGGCACATACTATAAACTATCAAAATCAGGTTTTAAGACATTGGAATATTCAAAAAGAACATTTATTTGTAGATGGTTCATTTTCTATGGTTAAAGAGGGGAAAGTATATATTGAAGATGCACAAAATGTATTAAAAAGCTATCCATTAGATGAGCTTTCAAAAGCAGATCAAGACTATGTAACACAAAAAGAAGCACAAATTAATGCTATTAATACCAATAGCATTCCTAAAACTTCTAATGAAATTTTAAAGATATTTTATTTAAAAATCATTATGATTGTGCTATTCTTAATTGTTTTTACATATTTTTTATTCAAAGCAACAGACAAAAGAAAAACAAAGCATATTATTCCCATTGTATTTGTGGGTATTTCTGTAACTCTTTTTAGTTTCGGAAAAAAATTAGCAACTATAACCGACCCAGCATTTGTAAATGCAGCTTTTACTCCTTTTGTGCCCTCTGTACACACTTCTTGGGATAGTAATTATTTTTATGTTGAAAGTAAAGGAATTCCTAATCACACGATGATGGTTGGTATTTCTAATCATGGTTGGCAGCAACAAGTTCCAAATCCACAATGCTATATAGGAATAAATCATTGGAGTATTCCCCTGAATCCTGTGGTTGCAGCAACACCCATAGTGATTGATAATGTACACTTCACTCGTGGCGCAATCGCTATTGCTGCTAATGGGGTGCCTATTTTTAACTATCATACTAACACCGGTGTTGATTCGTATTTAGATGGGCAATTGGATAATTACGGTGGACATTGCGGACGAGGAGACGATTATCATTATCATATTGCTCCACTGCATTTGTATACTTTAGGTCAGACTACTAACGATTTGCCTTGTGCTTTTGGATTGGATGGGTATGCTGTGTATGGTAGTGTTGAGCCTGATGGGAGTCCAATGCTTGCGCTAGATACTAATCATGGACATTATGGAACTAATGGCATTTATCACTATCACGGCACTGCCAGCGCCCCTTATATGATTGGAAGTTTTGTTGGACAAGTCACTGAAGATTCAACAAATCAATTAATTCCTCAAGCTTCTGCTCATCCAGTACGAACTGAAAATTGGACACCTTTGAGTGGTGCATTGATTACTTCTTGTGTGGCTAATTCTAATGCTAATGGCTATAATGTATCCTATTCATTAAATGGGACTCCAGGTTATTCTACTAATTTTAGTTGGAGTGGTACCACTTATACTTTCAATTATGTTACCCCAAGTGGCACAACAACTACTAATTATAACGGTTTTTCTCAATGTTCTGTGCCTTTAGCTAATACAGTTTTTTTATTAGATTCCGAAGTGCAAGTCTATCCAAATCCTGCTAAAGATTCGTTGCAAATTTATCTAGGAAAAGACCTATTGGAAAATGATGTACAAAATATTAGTATCTACAGTCTTAAAGGGAATTTAATTTCTAAAGCAGAATCTTTTAAATCTTCAATGGATATTAAAAATCTAGCTTCAGGAACCTATTATGTAAAAATTCTATTTACAAATAATACACAAGTGACCAAAAAACTAATGGTTGAATAACTAATCGTATGAGAAAATTTTTATTCCTTTTTATGACATCCATAACTTTCGGACAAAGCATCACTAAATCAATTCAATTACTACCCGATACAGGACAAACTACAAGTTATACCTCTACTTTTGGAGAGGATAATGATTATAACATTAATGTCCCATCCTATTCCGATAACGGAGATGGAACTGTTACAGATAATGTAACAGGATTAATGTGGCAAAAAATAGATGGTGGGGAAATGACTATTGAG
>CAZSZH010000090.1:0-6672 GCA_964610785.1 uncultured Flavobacterium sp.
ATGGTGGTGCAAGCATTACAGAACAAGCCCGAGAAATTAAACGTGGAGCACAAATTATTGTAGCAACTCCAGGTAGAATGCAAGACATGATCAATCGTGGATTGGTAAACATCAAAAAAATCAATTTCTGTATTCTTGACGAAGCCGATGAGATGTTGAATATGGGTTTTTATGAAGACATCGTATCGATTTTATCCGATACTCCAGACGAAAAAAATACGTGGTTATTCTCGGCAACAATGCCTGCAGAAGTAGCCCGTATTGCAAAGAAATTTATGCACGATCCAGCAGAAGTTACTGTGGGTAGCAAAAATTCAGGTTCGGCAACCGTTTCGCACGAATTTTATTGTGTGAACGCACGTGACCGTTACGAAGCATTAAAGCGTTTAGCAGATGCTAATCCCGATATTTTTTCAGTTGTTTTTTGTAGAACGAAACGCGATACGCAAGCGGTTGCCGAAAAATTAATTGAAGATGGATACAGTGCGGCTGCCTTACACGGAGACTTATCTCAAGCGCAACGCGATGGCGTAATGAAATCGTTTAGAGGTCGTCAAATTCAAATGTTGGTTGCGACAGACGTTGCGGCTCGTGGAATTGACGTTGATAACATTACTCACGTTGTAAATTATCAATTGCCCGACGAAATTGAAACCTACAACCACCGTTCAGGCCGAACAGGTCGTGCAGGGAAATTAGGAACTTCAATCGTAATCATTACCAAAAGTGAGATTCGTAAAATTTCGTCAATCGAGAGAATTATTCAACAAAAATTTCAAGAAAAAACGATTCCTTCTGGAATGGAAATTTGCGAAATTCAATTGTTGCACTTAGCCAATAAAATCAAAGATACCGAAGTTGACCACGAAATTGACAACTATTTACCCGCGATTAACGAAGTTCTTGATGGTTTAACTAAGGAAGAATTAATAAAGAAAATGGTTTCAGTTGAATTCAACAGATTCATCAATTACTACAAAAAGAAACGTGATTTATCTGGTGAAAAAGGTGGTGAAAGAAGTTCGGAACCAAGAGAAATTAGAGCTGGTGATCCAGTTCGTTATTTCGTCAACATTGGTTCTAGAGACGATTTCGATTGGATGCAATTGAAAGATTTCTTAAAAGAAACGTTAGATTTAGGTCGCGACGATGTGTTTAAAGTCGATGTAAAAGAAGGTTTCTCTTTCTTTAACACCGATGGAGAACATACAGAAAAAGTAATGTCAGTTCTTAACGGATTTGATCTTAACGGAAGAAGAATCAACGTTGAAATTTCTAAAAACGATGGCGGAAGTCGTGAAAGACGTGACCACAACGGAAGAAGTGGTGGCGGATTTGGTGGAGGAAGAAGCTCAAACGGATTTAGAGGCGATAGAAATTCAGGTGGAGAAAGAAGAGGTTCTGGAAGTTTCGGACCAAGAAGTGGCGGATTCTCATCAGATAGACCTGCAAGAGAAGGCGGATTTAGAACTGAAAGAAGCTCATCAGCGCCAAGAAGAGAACCAGGTGCTACTCAAAGAGAAGGTAGCATTCCAAGACGTTCCGAAGGAAGTTCTGATAAACCAGCTAGTCGTTCATTTGATGATGCTAAAACCAGAAGACCAAGAAGAAGCTAGTTTCGAATTAAGGTTATAATTTTCAAATATTAAATTCCAAATTCCAATAACAATCTGTTGGTATTTGGAATTTTTATTTTTGTAATTTCTCTGGTTTGTTAATTTTCTTATAATAATTCATCGATGCTATAAAATATATTCAATTGTTTTATACTTTTAAACTTTCAAATATAAACATGAGATATTTTGTAGTTTTATTATTTCTTTTATTGTCCTATGCTGGTTTTTCGCAAGCTAGCACATTACAGAAAAAAATTCATGGAACCTTAATAAACGGAAATACAACTTTCCCTTTAGCAGATGTTAATATTATAAATATTAATAAAGTAAAAGGAACAATCTCTAACAATCGTGGTAATTTTGATATCGATGCCGATGTTAATGATACCTTACATATCACGATGATCGGTTTTCAATCCCTTAGAGTACGAGTAACAAATGACTGGGTGAAAAGTGGCAATGCAAAAATAGAACTTACTGAAAAAGCTATTGCATTAGAAGATGTTATAATTAACAAATATAAACTAACTGGTTATTTAGAAGTAGATACCAAATTAATTCCTGATAACGAAAATTACCGCTATAGCATATCTGGACTTCCGCAAGGATACGAGCAGGGAGAATATTCTCCAAAGGCTTTTTCAAGAGTCATGAATTCTATTTTTAATCCTGCCGATATGCTTTATAATTTCTTTGGTAAAAAACCTAATGAATTGAAGAAGTTAAAGGCAATGAAAAAAGACAATACCGTAAAAGCATTGCTTGAAACGAAATTTGATAGAGAAACTATTGCTATTCTTTTAGGGATTGACAAAAAAGATATTCCAGAAATTTTGCAACATTGTAATTACTCTGAAGCTTTTATTCAAACCGCAAACGATTTACAAATAATGGATGCTATAAGCCAATGTTATGAGCAATATAAAGTGTTGAAAAAGTAATATTAAACTAACTTCTCCTTAAAATAACGTTCTTCAATTCTCTTAATATCCTTTATAGAATTCTTTGCCCATTGCATTCGTTTTTCAAGAATTTCGTCTTGAGACAATTGCCATCTAATGTCTGATTTATGCAATCTACTCATTAAATTCTGAATAATAATTGCAGCCGAAACGGAAATATTTAGACTTTCCGTAAAGCCAACCATTGGAATTTTTAAAAATCCATCTGCTTTTTCAAGAATCTCTTTTGAAAGCCCATCACGTTCAGTACCAAAAAATAATGCGCTAGGCTTTGTAATATCGAAGTTATCTAATTCACAATCATTTTCATGAGGTGTTGTCGCAATAATCTGATATCCTGAACTTTTTAAATTAGAAATACAACTCGAAATACTATCAAAACGATTGACATCAACCCATTTTTGAGCACCCATTGCGATTTCTTTGTCGATTGATTTGGTATAACGTTCTTCGATTACATTTAGCTTTTGAATACCAAAAACTTCACAACTGCGCATCACCGCACTTGCATTATGCAATTGAAATACATCTTCTATGACAATAGTAAAATGATTGGTTCGATTTGCCAATACTTGTTGGAATCTACCTTTTCTATTATCCGTCAAAAATCCTTCTAAAAAGTGTAAGTAATCTAAATCTATCATATCGTACTAGAGATTTTAGCAAAAATAGTAATTTTGAATGGTCTAATTCAAATTTAAAAAAATGAAGAAGTTAGTGGTATTGACTGGTGCTGGAATCTCTGCAGAAAGTGGCATTAAAACCTTTAGAGATAGTAATGGTCTATGGGAAGGTCATGATGTAATGGATGTGGCAACACCCGAAGGTTGGCGTAAAAATCAGGAATTAGTTTTAGATTTCTATAATAAACGAAGAAGACAACTACATCATGTGAAACCAAATAATGGCCATCGAATCTTAGCTGAATTAGAAGATTATTTTGAGGTACATATCATTACTCAAAATGTGGACAATTTACATGAAGAAGCCGGAAGTTCCAAAGTATTACATCTTCACGGAGAATTATTTAAAGTGCGAAGTACAAAAGATCAAAACTACATTAAAGATTGGAAAACCGATTTGCAGACTGGTGATTTTGATCCAAACGGGCACCAACTTCGCCCGCATATCGTCTGGTTTGGAGAAGAAGTTCCCGCACTTGAACAAGCATTACTATTAACCCAAAAAGCTGATTTTTATGCAGTTATTGGAACTTCTCTTCAAGTATATCCTGCAGCGGGGTTAATTGAATTTACTCCCAGTTCGATTCCGATTTTTTACATTGATCCAAATCCAAGCACGATGTACAATGTCAAAAATCAAGTTGATGTTATTGCTTTAAAAGCAAGTGAAGGAATGCCA
This sequence comes from uncultured Flavobacterium sp., assembly GCA_964610785.1. Classification (GTDB taxonomy): domain Bacteria; phylum Bacteroidota; class Bacteroidia; order Flavobacteriales; family Flavobacteriaceae; genus Flavobacterium. The sequence continues at coordinate 3,941 of CAZSZH010000090.1, forward strand.
ATTTTAAAAGAAAAATTATTGAAATTGCTCTAAAAAAACTACTAACTTATACTGCACAACTTGCAACTTATAACTATTTTTGCAGCTTCAAACAACACACAATCAAATGCAATTATCAGAACTAAATGCTATTTCACCTATTGATGGTAGATATCGAAATAAAACTGTTTCTTTAGCTCCATTCTTCTCGGAAGAAGCGCTAATAAAATATAGAGTATTAGTCGAAGTAGAATATTTTATAGCACTGTGCGAGGCCGATTTGCCACAACTTTCAACAGTAAATACAGCTGCTTTTGAAGACTTACGAAATATCTACAAAAACTTCTCAACAGAAGATGCTTTATGGATAAAAGAAACTGAAAAAACCACCAATCACGATGTTAAAGCAGTTGAATATTTTATCAAAAGTAAATTTGATGCTTTAGGTTTAGACAAATTTAAAGAGTTTATCCACTTCGGATTAACCTCACAAGATATTAATAATACTGCGATTCCGCTTTCTACTAAAGATGCTTTTGAAAAAGTATATGTACCTAGTTTAATTGCGGTAATTGCCAAATTAAAGGAACTGAGTGTGGCATGGGCATCCATCCCAATGTTGGCTCGAACTCATGGTCAAGCCGCATCCCCTACTCGATTAGGAAAAGAAATCTTGGTTTTTGTGGAACGATTGGAGGAACAAATGCGCTTGTTATTTAATATTCCATTTGCGGCTAAATTTGGCGGAGCAACAGGAAATTATAACGCACATCATGTGGCTTATCCAAATATTGATTGGAGGAAATTTGGAACTGATTTTGTAGAAGACATTTTAGGATTACACCATTCTTTTCCAACAACGCAAATAGAACATTATGATCATTTTGCTGCCTTTTTTGATGCGTTAAAACGAATTAATACTATTATTATAGATTTAGATAGAGACATTTGGACTTATGTTTCTATGGATTATTTTAAGCAAAAAATTAAAGCTGGAGAAATTGGATCATCGGCGATGCCACATAAAGTAAATCCTATTGATTTTGAAAACTCCGAAGGAAACCTTGGAATTGCTAATGCTATTTTCGAACACCTTTCGGCAAAATTACCAATTTCTAGATTACAACGAGATTTAACCGATAGCACTGTTTTGAGAAATATTGGTGTACCAATAGGACACACGTTAATTGCTTTTGAAGCAACACTGAAAGGATTGAATAAACTAGTGCTAAACGAAGTTAAATTTGAAGAAGATTTAGAAAAAAATTGGGCGGTTGTAGCCGAAGCGATTCAAACTATTTTAAGAAGAGAAGGATATCCTAATCCGTATGAAGCATTGAAAGATTTAACACGAACCAATGCCGTCATCAATAAGGAAGCTATTCATAATTTTATACATACATTGAATATTTCTAATGCAATCAAAGAGGAATTACTACAAATTAGTCCGAGTAATTATCTCGGAATAAATTGTTAAAGTCTGTCTTCGATAATAAAAAAACCTAAAGTTCAAAAATAGGAACTTTAGGTTTTTTTTTATTTACAAGACTTCTTTTAAAAATTCTAGAAGTGCTTTCCAAGAACGTTTTTCTGCTTTTTCGTTATAGGCTGCTCCTTTAGAATTGTCATTTCCGGCATTTTTGTCAGTAAAAGAATGTACTGCATTGGCATAGTATACCATTTCCCAATCGGCTTTGGCAGTTCTCATTTCATTTTGAAAAGCCTTAATTTCAGTTTCACTTTCATAAGGATCATCCGCGCCATGCAATACAAGAACGCACGCTGTTATTGGTTCAATTTTTCTAGCTTCATCTTTGGCCACACCACCATGAAAAGAAACGATTCCCTTCACTTTCATATTAGTTCTCGCAGCTTCAATAGCGCCAGTTCCACCAAAGCAATATCCCATCACCACAATCTCATTAGGGTTTGCTCCTTCTTTTATCAATTGTTCAAGAGCTAACTGTATTCGTTTATGATATTCTTGAATATTTTTCTTAAAATATCCCGCTTTTTGTCCCGCTTCACTATAATTGGTCGGCTTATTCCCTACTCCATAAATATCTGCCACAAAAGCATAATATCCTAAATTAGATAATTTTTCCGCACTTTCTTTTGCGTGATCATCAATTCCCATCCAAGCAGGAAGAATCAATATACCCGGCTTATTTTGAAGTGCTTTGCTAGGCGCTGAAATGAATCCGCTTAACTTTTGGTCTGCATCCGAATAGGCTACCGATTTCAATTGTGCACTTGAAATACTGACACTAACAATCATCAATAATACTAATTTTGCTTTCATATTTTTTTATTTAAAAGTACATCTTTTATTTTGAAACGATTGTTAAAAGTAAAAAAAAATCCGCTACATAAAATGCAACGGATTAAACAAAATTTATGAAAAAAATACTAACTCGATTTCAAAGAATTTTCTTTATTATTATTTGATACCACTTGTGAAGTAGTTTCTTTTTTTCGAACCATGATGGGTTTTGGCAAATCATTATCACCTAACAACAGTTGAAGTCCAGATTTTGAGTAATTTTCAATAGCATCACCTTTTACTTCAATTTTGAATGGGCCTCCTACTTCTAAATTATCTAAGCTAAATCTTCCTTTTTTATCGGTTTCTGTTTCATAAACCGAATTAGTTGGCACATAAATTAAAGTAACTTTTGCATGAGCAACGGGTAAATCACCATCAGATACTTTACCATTGATAGTCGATGAAGTAATTTGTGCCGAGCCAATTC
>CAZSZH010000091.1:0-6670 GCA_964610785.1 uncultured Flavobacterium sp.
GTCGACACCGCTGGAATCCGTCGTAAAGCAAAAGTCAAAGAAGATTTAGAATTTTATTCGGTAATGCGTTCTGTGAGAGCAATTGAACATAGCGACGTCATTATTTTAATGATTGATGCTACTCGTGGCTTTGAAAGTCAAGATCAGAATATTTTTTGGTTGGCTCAAAAAAATAGAAAAGGAATCGTAATATTGGTTAACAAATGGGATTTGGTCGAAAAAGATACCATGTCTGCGCGAGATTACGAAACTAAAATTAGAAGAGAATTAGAACCATTTACAGATGTACCTATTATTTTTGTCTCGGCTTTAACGAAGCAACGATTATTAAAAGCACTAGAAGAAACTGTTAAAGTATACGAAAGTAGAAAACAACGAATTACAACCTCAAAATTCAACGATTATATGTTGAAATTAATTGAAAATTTTCCGCCACCTGCTCTAAAAGGTAAGTATGTGAAAATTAAATATTGCATGCAATTACCAACACCAACACCACAATTTGTGTTTTTTGCCAATTTGCCGCAATATGTAAAAGATCCATACAAGCGTTACCTAGAAAATAAAATTCGTGAACACTGGGATTTTTCGGGTGTACCAATGGATATTTATTTTAGAGAAAAATAATAAGGAGCGAATGGCTCGGGCATTATCCGTAAGGGCAATTCCTGCTGCTTTTCCAAAGTCCCGATAAAAAATCGGGAGCTTTTCCCTTGCATCAGGGCTAGTGAGTAATCCATTTTACGGCTTGTTTAGTGTTTTAATTACCATTTTACTAAAATAGAAAGTATAAATTATACTATTTTTAAAACTTTAAATTCTTAATAGACTTAACTATCTTAATGGTTTAAAAAAAACTTTGTGACTTAGTGCCTTCGTGGCAAAAAAAAATAAAAATGTTAGAAAAAAACATACAAATTGCTGTCGATAAAGGAGAAATGTTGCCTTTAATGGAAGAATTCTATACCATTCAAGGCGAAGGATACCATACCGGAACCGCTGCTTATTTTATTAGAATTGGTGGTTGCGATGTAGGTTGCCACTGGTGCGACGTTAAAGAAAGCTGGAATGCCGAACTGCATCCGCCCACAGCAACCGATTTGATTGTTACCAATGCCAAAAAATATGCCGATACCGTGGTGATTACCGGTGGTGAGCCATTAACTTGGGACATGAATCCCCTTACCGAGAAGTTAAAAGAACAAAATCTTAAAGTCCATATTGAAACTTCTGGCTGTTATCCTGTGACAGGCACTTGGGATTGGTTTTGCCTTTCTCCAAAGAAAAATAAATTGCCTGTCGAAAGTGCTTACCAAATTGCTAACGAACTCAAAGTAATCATTTACAATAAACACGATTTTATTTTTGCTGAAGAGCAAGCCGAGAAAGTTAATTCCAATGCAATTCTATTTTTACAACCTGAATGGAGTAAAAAAGAAGAAATGACACCACTTATCGTTGACTATGTGATGAAAAATCCAAAATGGCGCGTGTCGTTGCAAACGCATAAATATTTGAATATACCTTAAAAATAAAATATGAAAAACCTCTTTTTGCTACTACTAACTTTTTATTGTTTTCAAACTATCCAATCTCAAACTGTTGAATCAATAACTACAGACGAAGCTGATAAAAAGCCCTATAATGCATCAGGAATAGATATTCAACCAGAATTTCCAGGTGGGATTAAAGAATTTTATCAGTTTATTGCTAAAAATTATAAAACACCAAACGTTCCTGGATTGAAAGGAAAGGTTTTTATCAGTTTTGTTGTCGAAAAAGATGGTTCAATAACCGACAGCAAGGTGTTGAGAGATATTGGATATGGAACTGGAATTGAAGCGATACGAGTTTTAAGTTTATCTCCAAAGTGGAAACCAGGAGAACAAAACGGAAGAGCCGTTAGGTGTTCTTATGTTTTACCGCTATCAATTGAAGCTTCAAAATAAATTAAATTAATTTTGGTAAATAAACACAAAACAATATATTTATAAAAATTTTAAAAATATCAATAATGAAAAAACTTATTTTAACCTTCGCAATTTTATTAGTTGCACATTTTGGATTTTCGCAAACAGCTGACGAGGCATTCAAGAAAGATGTAATGAAAGTGATAGAACGAAGTGGAGCAGCAGGGCAAATGACATCTGCAAAAAAGCAAATCTTAAAGATGATTCCAGAAGAAAAGCAAGCGGCTTTCTTAGTAGAATTTGATGCGTTATTACCAAAAGTATATGAGGCAACTGCAAAAGTTTATATGGAAGAATATACCAAAGAAGATATTAAAGCCATGATAGCTTTTTATGAAAGTCCTGTGGGAAAAAAAATGGGAGAGAAGGCAGAATCAATTGCAAGTAAATCTCAAGATGCAATGAAAGATTTGCAGGGAGATATACAAGCAGTAGTTATGAAATATATGCAGTAAATTCAGTATAAATATATTGTATGGAGCCTCAAATAACTAATGTTGTTTGAGGTTTTTCATTTAATACAACCTTGCCAAATAATCAAAATGGTTGCCTTCTTCAACCAATTCGCATTGTAAACCATTAGCAAAAGCGGCATTTTGTAGGGTGTTATAATCCAAATATAACCACGGAAAAGGGGCTTCAGTTTGATTTTTATAGGAAATTCTAAAGGTCAGTTCGCCATAATAGCCATCGGCGGGAATCCATTTCGAGCCATCTTCGTCTTCGTCAAACATATAAATTATGTCGGACGAATCGATGAGAATTTGACCATTGGGTTCGAGCAAACTTTTTAGTTTTTGCAAATAGTTGGAAGTTTCTGCTACAGTTCCGAAAATTCCGGTGCCGTTCATTAACAATAGAATAGTGTCGAATTTTTCGTTTTCCATGTCCAAAATATTCTGAACTTTTGCATTTTTCAAACCACGTAGTTGACACGCTTCAATGGCATTTTTAGAAATGTCGATGGAAGTTACTTTAAGATTTTTATCGTTTTGAAGATATAAGCTATGACTTCCGGCACCGCAGCCCACATCAAGAACGCTGCCTTTAGTTAGTTGAAGCGCTTTCTTTTCGAGTTTGGGCATTGCTGCATAGGAACGAAAAAGATAGGCAACTTCCATTGTATCAGCTTCCGAAATGTTGGTTTCAGTGATAAGGTTTTCAGGTGAATTATTAGTTTGAAAATCGAGAATCGCTTTTCCGAATAAATCTAACATTTGAAAAGGTTATAAGGTTTGTGAGGTTTAAAAGATTAAGTTGTTTAATTTTGCATCAGAAATCCTATTACATGTTAAAGCCATCATTAAACGAACTTGGAAAACTTGCCAAAGATAAGCATAACGAAAACATAAAGTTTTTCGATAAGCTCAAAAAGAAAGTACCCAAAAATTTGGATTATGTAATGCAAGATTTACACGATTCCGAATTCAAACGAACCGATTGTTTGGAGTGCGCGAATTGCTGTAAAACGACAGGACCGTTATTTACTTCGGCAGATATTGAGCGTATTTCAAAACATTTCAAACAAAAGCCACAACAATTTATTGAGCAATATTTGCGCATTGACGAAGATAACGATTACGTTTTGCAAAGTGTCCCATGTACCTTTTTAGAATCCGATAACAAATGTTTTATTTATGAGGTGCGTCCAAAAGCGTGCCGCGAATTCCCGCATACCGATCGAAAAAAGTTCCAACAAATTGCTAATTTGACCTTAAAGAATGTTGCAATTTGTCCTGCGGCGTTCAATATTGTAGAAGAAATGAAGCGGAAAATTGTTTTGTAGTTATAAATAAATTTTTCTTTTAGATCAATTATTTGAAGAAGCTTCTTTAATTAAAAAAATAAATGCTAATAAGGCTAAAAATAACCCAAATAGAAAGCAAATCGTACTCGTTGGATGACCTAATTCGGTTGTAAACCCAAATCCTGATACTCCGATTCCCAGTATTACAAAGCACACCATTAATAAAACTTTTATTGTTCTTTTTTTCATTGGAAATTTTTTAAGTCTTTCTTCTATTCTCTTTTCTCTGTATTCTACTCATAAATCAGATACTTCCCCCTTATTTCTTTAAAATCAGTCAGCCCTTTCTCCCATGATTTTCTGATATTTTCTTCAGAAATTCCATCAACTATTTGTTGTTGTAATTTTTTGGTTCCTGCCAATTTGGTAAAGAAATCAGTAAAAAAAATTGATTTATCTTCTGTGTTATTGTAGGCTCTAATAAGCCAAATAAGCTCAATTTGTTTTACTTTACTGATTTTACTTAAATCTTCACCATTACACAATTTGCCATTCCAGATGGGATTTTTTGCACCTTCATTTGGCGTAGGAGTAAATTGATAAGTATAATATGTTAAGAATGGTGAGCCATAAACTTGGAATTGTTTATTAGTACCGCGACCCACACTAACATTAGTCCCTTCAAATAAACACAAACTCGGATAAAGATTTACTGCTTGGTCATTAGGAAGGTTTGGTGAGGGTTTAATAGGCAAACTATAGGCCATTTCACGCTTGTAATGTAAACAAGGAATAACAGTTAACTTACACTGAATACCTTCTTTCAACCATTTTTCACCATTAATCATTTGAGCATATTCCCCAATAGTCATTCCATGAAGCAAAGGAATGGGATGCATGCCTACAAAACTTGTAAATTCTTTTTCTAACAGTGGTCCGTCAACTATACCTCCATTCGGATTTGGTCGGTCTAAAACAATAAGCGGAATATTGTTTTCTGCACAAGCTTCCATAATATAATGTAAGGTTGAGATGTAGGTATAAAATCTTGCACCTACATCTTGCAAATCAAAAACCATCACATCAATTCCCTTTAGTTGTTCGGGTTTAGGTTTTTTATTACTTCCATAGAGTGAAATTATTGGCAAACCTGTTTTAGAATCTTTACCGTCAACGATATATTCTCCAGCGTCGGCAGTGCCACGAAAACCATGCTCGGGAGCAAAAATTTTGTCTACTTTCACCCCTTGTCTTAAAATAAAATCAACGACACTAACTGTATCAATTTGAAATCCTTTTACGCATATTTCTGGATGACTTGCAATTACGTAGCGTTTCTTCAAAAACAAAACACCTGTCTGATTAGTTACAACTCCAACTTTTTTGTCTTTTAAGATTGTTAAATATTCAATTGAATTTTCTGCACCTGTAATAATTTGGTTATTGATTTGAGATTCTAATTTGGTTTTTTTTGAATTTTTACTTTTGATTACTTGACTTTTACATGAAGTAATAATCAAAAGCAACAACACAATTTTAATAATATATTTCATAAAATAATTTTTAATCTGTGAAAATCTGTGTAATCAGTGGCAAAAAACTTTATGTATCTTTGTTGCAAATTCAAAAATAAACTAATTGAATCTAGAACACTTCATTGCCAAACGTCTTATAACTGCTAAAGACCATAAAAGTAGTATATCTGCACCAATTATAAAAATTGCCATTATAGCAATTGCTCTTGGTGTGATAATGATGATGGTGTCTATTGCAACAGGAATTGGATTACAACAAAAAATACGACAAAAAGTGGCAGCATTCAATGGGCATATCATCATATCTAGCTTTAACGGAAATGAATCGGATGTGAGTACAGAACCCGTTTCAACCCATCAGAAATTCTATCCAATATTTAGAAATATTGAAGGAATAACTTACATTCAGGCAGTAGCAACTAAAGCAGGAATGATAAGAACTGAATCAGCCTTTGATGGAATTGTTTTTAAAGGTTTAGGAAAAGATTATCATTGGGACAACTTAAAAGAATATTTGGTTCAAGGAAGAATTCCCAATCTTAAATCAGAATTAAATAATGAAATTCTGATATCTCAATATTTGGCAAATCGTCTAAATCTAAAATTGGGGGATAGTTTTAATACCTTTTTTATGAAAGATGGAGAAAACAAATTACCTAATAGTCGTAGATTTAAAATTGTTGGCATATATAATTCTGGATTGCATGAGTTTGATTCGTCGTATATAATCGGGGATATTCGCCATATTCAAAAAATGAATAAATGGCAACCCAATCAAGTAGGTTCTTTCGAAGTTTTTGTTGATGATTTTACAAAAATAGAAGAAAAAGGAGAAGAAGTGTATGGAGAGACTTCATCAGTTTTATATTCACAGACCATAGTTACAAAATTTAATTACATATTTGATTGGTTAAAACTGTTCGATACGAATATTTTTATCATCCTCATTATTATGATAGTTGTTTCAACAATTAATATGGTTGTGGCTTTGTTAGTATTGATATTGGAAAGAACACAAATGATAGGGATTCTAAAATCTATGGGTGCCAATAATTGGTCCATTCGAAAAATATTCCTTTATAATGCACTCTATCTCATTGTGAGAGGACTTTTTTGGGGGAACTTAATAGGTTTAGGTTTACTTTTAATTCAAAAATACTTTGGAATAATTAAATTAAATCCAGAAAGTTATTACGTTACGATAGCTCCAGTTGATATTAATATATTCTATTTTATTTTACTTAATCTGGGTACAATATTGATTTGCTTGTTATTTTTATTGATACCTTCCTATATTATCACTAAGATATCTCCTGCTAAAACAATTCGGTTTGATTAAAGCTTGTTGTTTACCTATATAGAATAAAAAAGCCTGACATTGATGTAAGGCTTGATTGTATTAGTGGAGAAGATGGGGC
>CAZSZH010000092.1:0-6511 GCA_964610785.1 uncultured Flavobacterium sp.
ATGCTAAAACATTTGCTCCCTCTTCATTATTATTTTATGTTGGTTTTGACAAAAAAATTGAAAACGTCAATCATCATACGTTGTTTTTTGATGTTCCATTTGAACAACATGCTAAAGAGATTTATGATACCAAACAATGGCCCAAAGAACCCTTGTTTTATGCCAGTTTTCCAACCAAAACTGATGATTCATTTGCCGAACAAGGCCAAGAAGCAGCTACTTTTTTGATTCCGTTAGCCATAGATTTAAAAGACACTCCCGAAATTAGAGAATTGTATTTTAATAAAATTATTGATAGATTTGAAGCATTAACAAATCAAAGCGTTAGAAAACATATAGTTTTTAAATCATCTTACTGTGTAAATGATTTTAAGAACGACTATAATTCTTATAAAGGAAATGCCTATGGATTGGCAAATATATTGACCCAAACCGCATTTTTAAGACCTAAAATAAAAAGTAAAAAAGTGCAACAATTATACTTTACGGGGCAACTAACTGTTCCGGGGCCCGGTGTTCCGCCTTCGTTAATTTCGGGCAAAATTGTTAGTGAAAAAATTATAAAAGAATGTAAATTATGAAACAGCTGTTTGATAAATCATCATTAGATTGCAGCAAAAGAATTACTAAAAATTACAGTACTTCTTTTTCGTTAGCAATTAAAATGCTGTCACCAAAAATTCAAGATGATATTTATGCCATCTACGGGTTTGTAAGATGTGCTGATGAAATTGTAGACACCTTCAACGACTATAATCAAGAAGAATTATTATCTGAATTTGAAGCAGATTTTCAAAAAGCTTTCGAACGAAAAATAAGTTTAAATCCAGTTTTGAATGCGTTTCAAGAAGTGGTTCATCGATTTGACATGATGGATTTGGTAGCGCCATTCCTGAAAAGTATGCGAATGGATTTGCATAAGAAAGAATATTTAACTCAAAGCGAATATGAAGAATACATATTTGGCTCGGCCGATGTCGTTGGTTTAATGTGCTTGATGGTTTTTGTAGGTGGTGACAAGAATAAATATAACGAATTGAAATATAGCGCCATGAAACTTGGTTCTGCTTTTCAAAAGGTAAATTTTTTAAGAGATTTGAAACATGATGCAGAAAATTTAGGAAGAATTTATTTTCCAAATGTAGATGTTCATAATTTATCCATTGATTGCAAGAAAAAATTAGTTGCCGAAATAGAAGCCGATTTTAATGAAGCGATAATTGGAATCAAGTTGCTGCCCAAAGAAGCTAAATTTGGGGTATATACAGCTTATAAATATTATATAAGTTTATTAAAAAAAATTAGTAAAACAGAACCAGAAGAAATATTGAACAAACGAATCAGGGTGAGTGATTTTAACAAATTATTCATTATTGGAAAATCGTATGTAAAATATCAATTAAATTATATGTTATGATCTATTTAGAATTTGCTGGAATAACTATTGCTACTTTTTTAGTAATGGAAACGATTACTTGGTTAACGCATAAATTTGTAATGCATGGATTTTTATGGTTTTTACACGAAGATCATCATCAACCAAAATACCAATCTTTTTTTGAAAAGAACGATTGGTTTTTTGTCATTTTTGCAATTCCGAGCATACTTCTTTTTTATAATGGTGTAAATCCAGAGTTAAACTTTTTGTTTTTTATTGGCTTAGGGATTTTGTTGTATGGAATGGCTTATTTTTTCATCCATGAAATCATTATTCATCAACGCATAAAAATGTTTACTCGAACAAAAATTAAATACTTTGTTGGTCTACGCAAAGCACACAAAATCCATCACAAACATCTAGGAAAAGAAGATGGAGAATGTTTTGGTATGCTGTATGTTCCTAAAAAATATTTTAGAATCTGATGGATAAATATCTTTATCTAACTATAAATATTGCAAGTGTTTTTGTTCCATTTTTGGCTAGTTTCTACCCAAAACATCCGTTTTATAAACAGTGGAAAAACTATTTTATAGCCAATGTAATCGTTGCTACTTTCTTTATTGTTTGGGATATTTTGTTTACCCATATTGGTGTTTGGGGATTTAATGATCGATATCTAATAGGAATAAAGTTAATAAATATTCCAATAGAAGAAGTATTATTCTTTTTCTGTATTCCTTATTCGAGCGTGTTTGTGTATTTTTCTTTGAATTATATGGTACAGAAAAAAATATTTGAAAAGTCGCATGAACTTATCACGTTATTTTTAGCTATTGGTTTGGCAATTATCGGGTTGCTTTTTTTAAAGAGATTATATACTTCTGTAACTTTTATCATCACTTCATGTTTTTTATTTTATAATTATATCAAAAAAACAAATTTCTCAAGGATTTACTTCTCTTATAGTATTACCTTAGTATTCTTTTTTATTGTCAATGGAATTTTAACAGGAAGCTTTATTGATGAGCCAGTAGTTTGGTATAATAATAATGAGAACTTAGGAATTAGAATGGGCACCATTCCGGTAGAAGATACTTTTTATGGATTTTTACTTATCGCTTCGATCATTCAAATCTTTGAACGTTTAAACCAAAAGAAAGCTTAATTTCTGTTTTTTTCAATCTCAAATAGAAGGAATCCAAAAAAGACCATCATGATACCAATTGCGATGTAACTTTTTGGATCGGCAAAATTCAAAGTAATTCCCAAAGACTCTATAGGTTTGGATACGAATTCTCGATTATCGTTTCTGTTAAAATAAAAAACACCTAAATTCCCAATTATTTGAATCTTTTTGCCAATTCTCAATAGTCTCTTGAGAAGGCTCCATGATTATTAAAACTTTAATTTCTTTTTTCGAAGTTCAAAATTCTGTCCAAGATATACTTTTCTAACCATTTCATCCGCGGCTAATTCTTCAGGAATACCCGCTTTAAGAATTCCTCCTTCAAACATCAAATAGGTTTTATCAGTAATCGCCAAAGTCTCTTGAACATTGTGGTCGGTAATAAGAATTCCAATATTTTTGTTTTTTAATTGCGCCACAATACGTTGAATATCTTCCACTGCAACAGGGTCAACACCAGCAAAGGGTTCATCTAACAATATGAATTTTGGATCAGTGGCCAAGCAACGGGCGATTTCAGTCCGACGGCGCTCGCCACCGGACAGTAAATCCCCGCGATTGGTACGGATGTGTTCTAAACTAAATTCAGCAATTAAGCTTTCCATTTTAGCAATTTGCTCTTCTTTAGTATGATTTGTAAGTTGTAAAACACTTAAGATATTATCTTCGATACTCAACTTTCTAAATACAGAAGCCTCTTGCGCCAAATATCCAATCCCATTTTGAGCACGTTTATACATTGGAAACTCTGTAATATTCATGTCATCAAGAAATATATTGCCTGAATTTGGTTTAACCAATCCTACAATCATGTAGAATGAAGTAGTTTTTCCTGCTCCATTCGGACCTAGTAAACCAACAATTTCGCCTTGATTTACTTCAACGGAAATTCCTTTTACAACACTTCTTCCTTTGTAGGTTTTAACTAAGTTTTCGGCTCTGAGTTTCATTAATTTGAAGATTTGATAATTTGGAAATTTGAAAATCCCGAATCAGATTGTTGGTATAAATTAATATTGTGGAAAATTAAGAAAAAATATACAATTGTCAATTGCTGTTAACAAATCGTTTTGAAGATAATTTTCAAATCATTTTAATTTTACATCTTCTAGAGCTTCCCAGAATTCGTAGGCTCTTCTCAAATGCGGAATAACAATGGTTCCGCCAACTAAAGTGGCAATTCCCATAGCTTCCATCATTTCTTCTTTTGTAATTCCCTCTTTGTAACACGTTTCCAAATGGTATTTTACACAATCGTCACATCTTAAAACTGTTGAAGCTACTAATCCTAAAAGCTCTTTTGTTTTTACATCTAATGCGCCTTCTGCATAAGCATTGGTATCAAGATTAAAAATTCGCTTGACAACTTTATTGTTGTCTGCTAATAATTTTTCGTTCATTTTTGAACGATAGTCGTTGAATTCTTTAACTTGATTACTCATCTTTTTTTCGTTTTTTGGCTACCATTGCAGCAATTAAAATACTCACTTCGTATAATGCTAATAAGGGTATTGAAACTATGATTTGACTAGGAATATCAGGTGGTGTTACAATGGCAGCAACCGTTAAATTTATTACAATTGCAAATTTTCTATATTTTCTTAAAAACTCGGGTGTAACTAAACCTAATTTTGCCAAGAAATAGATTATGATAGGCATTTCAAACACCAGCCCGCTTCCAACTAATGAAGTTTTTACCATACTAACATAAGAATCAACTGTAAACTGATTGACAATACTACCGCTAACCGTAAAAGTCGCGAAAAAATTGATGGAGAGCGGTAAAACCACGTAATAACCAAAAAGTACGCCGATAAAAAATAAAAGGGAAGAAATTACAATAAAAGATCCCGCATGTTTACGTTCATGTTCGTATAAAGCAGGACTAATAAATTTCCAAACTTGATATAATATGTAAGGAAAAGCTAGTATGAATCCAGAAGTTATCAATGTCCATAAATACATCGAAAACTGTCCTCCTACCTCGGTATTTTGTATAATAAATTTGAATTCTTTGGCGCAGGCATAAGTATCATCAACGCCAAAAAAGTGAGTTACTTCACAAAAAAAACGATACGTTATAAAACTTGGATTTTTAGGCCCAAAAATTATCGTATCAAATATAAACCCATCAATAAAATAGCAAACCGACGCTAATATAATAATCGCAGCTGAGCTTCGAACGAGCAACCACCTTAAATCTTCAAGATGATCCATAAAGGACATTTCGTTCATTTCTTTTTTAGCCATTATACAATTCCTTCTTTTAAAATATCATGCAAATGAATTACTCCTTTGTATACATTATTATCCACAACTACTAATTGCGTTATAGAAAAATCTTCCATACAATTTAACGCATCAATTACCATATCGGATGATTTAATCACTTTTGGATTGCTAGTCATAATATCTCTGGCTATTAAACCTGATATCGTTTCCGTCTTATTCAACATTCTTCGAATATCGCCATCGGTTATAATTCCTATTACTTTATTATCTTCAATCACTGCGGTTACACCCAAACGATTTTCCGATATTTCAACAATGACATTTTTTATACCAGAATCGGGAGTAACAAATGGCTTTCTAGTACTATCAAGCATATCGTTTACTCGAAGCAAAAGTTTTTTTCCTAAAGCACCTCCCGGATGGTATTTGGCAAAATCCTCTGGTGAAAAATTTCTCATTTCCATTAAACAAACTGCCAATGCATCTCCCATTACTAACTGAGCTGTAGTGCTATTGGTTGGTGCTAAATTATTGGGACAAGACTCACTTTCTACAAAAGTATTCAACGTAACATGAGCTTCTTTACCCAGAAATGAAGTTACATTTCCAGTAATTGAAATTAATTTATTCCCAAATCGCTTCAACAAAGGAACCAAAACTTTTATTTCAGGACTATTTCCACTTTTAGAAATACAAATCACGACATCATACTCTTGAACCATACCTAAATCACCATGAATAGCTTCTGAGGCATGCAGAAACATCGATGGGGTGCCAGTTGAATTCATTGTTGCTACAATTTTTTGGGCAATTATGGCGCTTTTTCCAATCCCAGTTACAACTAATCTTCCTTTGGAATTGTAGATTAATTGAACCGCTTCAAAAAAGTTAACATCAATAAAATCAGTGAGTTTTGCTATAGATTGGCTTTGAGAAATCAACGTTTTTTTGGCTGTTTCAATAATATTTTCTTTAGTGATCAAAATAGTTTTGTTATAAAATTTGTATGAATAAAAGAAAGTTGTACATTTATAGTTGCAAATTTATGTAAAAATACTATTAAGTAAGAATGAATTCAAACGAAATTGACATACACAAAGAATTAAAAAGATATTTTGGTTTCAATCAATTTAAAGGATTGCAAGAGCAAGTCATTAAAAGTATTTGCAAAACAAATAATGTTATTGCTGGTATCGCCACGAATAAAATAGCAACGGATATGATAAAAGTTGATAGTCCCGTTTTCAAATGTCCATTGTCCCTGCTTTATCCCACAACAACCGGACGTTCTATGGATATATGGAGTCCTTATATCGTAGACACTCTAGAATTATTTCACAGATCGATTCTAGGGAACGAAAGGAAGATAGGCGGATTGTGGCTTACGTTAGGGGGGCCATCGCTATGGTGTGAAACCGATGATGTGAAGGAAAGAAATGGAATATACCACATAGAAACTGATGCTGCTCGCGAAGCATTAGGCAGAGATACTGATATCAACATGACCATACCAACAGAGGGAAGACATTATGCCCCCGTGATTGTCTCTAGATTGGGAAGAATTGCTGCCGATTTGGTTATGCGATTAAAAGATGTGTGTTCTGACTTTTATTTTTACACATATACTATTGCTCCCAGCCTATGGAAGCCGCTATATCAGGCCGCTGGAATGCCTTGAATGGCTCGCGAATTGTACGAACGTATAAGCGATA
>CAZSZH010000093.1:0-6182 GCA_964610785.1 uncultured Flavobacterium sp.
CGAGATTAGAACCAACGACTCTTGGGCGATTTTTAAAATCATGTCGGAGTTTGTAAATGGTTATGAATCGATGGCTCGTATTGGTCCTTGTGTTTCAATTTTTGGTTCGGCTCGTACCAAACCCGAAGATAAATACTACCAATTAGCAGAACGCATTGCCTACAAAATTAGTAAAGCAGGTTATGGCGTGATTACAGGCGGCGGACCCGGAATTATGGAAGCAGGAAACAAAGGAGCACATCGCGGTGAGGGAACTTCTGTGGGACTAAACATCGAATTACCGTTTGAACAACATTACAATCCTTATATTGATAAAGATAAAAACTTAAACTTTGATTACTTCTTTGTACGTAAAGTAATGTTTGTAAAATATGCCCAAGGTTTTGTGGTTATGCCCGGAGGTTTCGGAACTTTAGACGAATTGTTTGAAGCGGTAACCTTAATTCAAACTAAAAAAATTGGTAAATTTCCCATCATTTTAGTGGGAACCGAATATTGGTCTGGATTGATTGATTGGATTAAAAACGTGATGATTGACAAACATAAAAATGCCAATCCCGAGGATATGAATTTAATTAAACTGGTTGATACTGAAGATGAAGTGGTAGAAGCTTTAGACACATTCTACAAAAAATATAATTTAAGTCCTAACTTCTAACTAAAATTCCAAAATATTAAATTCCAAATTCCAATTAGTGTGCTTTGGAATTTGGAATTTGTTTTTTGAAAATTATATTTCTTATGTTTTTTAACTCGTTTCATTTTGCCTTATTTCTTCCTATAGTTTTTATACTATATTGGTTTGTTGGGCATAAATCGAAAATCTATCAGAATTACATTTTGATTTTAGCGAGTTATTATTTCTATTCTTGTTGGAATTGGAAATTCTTATTCTTGTTGGTTTTCTCTACTTTACTGGATTATGTTTCTGCCATGAAAATAGAAAAAAGCCAAACATTAACCGAACGAAAAATGTGGCTATGGGCCTGCATTACCATCAATTTAGGATTTCTCGGCATTTTTAAATACTATAATTTTTTTGCCAATTCCTTTGCCGATTTAGCGCATTCGATAGGATTTACAGCAAGCCCTATCCTACTCAAAGTGATTCTCCCTGTAGGAATATCATTCTATACGTTCCACGGATTATCTTACATCATTGACATCTATTACAAACGCATAAAATCGGAAAGAAATTTTGTTGATTATTCGCTGTTTGTGAGCTATTTTCCTTTACTGGTAGCCGGGCCGATAGAACGAGCCACGCACCTATTACCACAAATAAAAGTTAGAAGAAAATTCCAATTTGATAAAGCGCAAGAAGGTATTTATCAAATTGTGTGGGGATTAGTCAAAAAGGTTGTGATTGCAGATTCTTGTTCGATTTATGCCAACGAAATCTTCAATCATTATACAACGATGAATTCGTTGTCACTAATTTTAGGTGCCATTTACTTTGCTTTTCAAATCTATGGCGACTTTTCGGGGTATTCTGATATCGCTTTGGGAACTTCTAAATTGTTCGGAATTGATTTACTACGCAATTTCAATTATCCCTACTTCTCAAGAGACATCGCTGAATTTTGGCGCAAATGGCATATATCGCTTTCATCATGGTTTAGAGATTATCTCTACATTCCGTTAGGAGGAAGCAAAGGCACTAAGCCATTTCAGGTTCGAAATACTTTTATCATTTTTTTAGTGAGTGGTTTTTGGCATGGTGCCAATTGGACGTTTATAGCCTGGGGATGCATTAATGCTTTATATTTTCTTCCACTATTGCTTTTAAATCGAAATAGAACCAATGTTGACGATTTTACAATAGGAGTTAACTTTGAATCTATTAGAACACTCTTTAACATCCTCATTACTTTTTCTATTACTTGTCTTGCGTGGATATTCTTTCGAGCGAAAACCATTACCGATGCGCTTCTTTACATTAAAAGAATGGTGACTAATTGGAACTTTTCTGAAGAATATTTTCGCATTGAACGTTACAGTCATAATTTGATACCACTTATCCTTGTTTTTGTTTTGGTGGAATGGAACAACCGACATAAAATAGAACCTATTTCTGGAAAATACAGCGGATTAAAGTTAAGTCTTTGTCTTGCCGCCATTCTTGCTCTTGGCGTTTTCTCTGATTATAAACAATTTATTTATTTCCAATTTTAGATGAAGCCGTTTATAGTAAATTTTAGCAAATATTTGTTAATCTTATGCGTTACAATGATAGTTCTAGATGTCATTTATACAGCTGTTTACGTTAATTCAAGTGAACGTAGTAAAATTGATTATTTGTATAACTCCAAAGACAAAAACTACGATGTTATTTTTTTGGGTTCTTCCAGAATTAACAACCATTTAGTACCTAAAGTTTTTAATGACCAAGGGTTTAAAACCTTTAATTTTGGTATCACTCGCTCTCGATTGGAAGAGTCTGCACTTATGCTAAAAATGATGGTGGAACGACATTATAAAATAAAGAACTTAATCCTTCAAGTGGATATTAATATCAATACTGATGATCATTCAGAAGCTATTCGTTCCTTGTTTATGCCGTATTTACATTTATCCAAAACGATACGTGACCATTACAGCACCATTCCCGAATACAACCAACTGCTTTACATTCCGTTTTATAGATATATGCATTATGATGCCCGAATTGGATTTAGAGAAATGTATTATTCCATGATACACAAGCACACTAACGCATTAGAACATGATGGTTTTTATCCTTTACTAACCAATCAACATCCTTTAATCCCAGCAGATTTATCCAAATATGCTCCCAAACGTAATAAAAGTTATGAAGCCATTAAAAAAATCTGTCAAGACAATCACATCAATCTTATTGCTATCACGACACCTATGTGTATGGAAACAATAAATAGAGATTATTTTAATCATCTTCATCAGATTTATCCAGAAATTCGTAGATTTGAAAATGCAGTGACCGACGACAAGTATTTTGCTACTTGTGGCCACATGAACAAAGACGGTGCAACCGAGTTTACTAAAATTGTTTTCAATACCTTGTTTAAACCCAAAAAATAATTGAAAAAGATCTATTCCCTTTTCTTTCTAATTGCTTTCACGGCAGTGGCACAACACCATTCTAAACTAGTGGTAGAAGTCAATCACGATAAGAAAACGCTACAGGTTTATCAAGAACTCACCTATTTTAATCAATCCAACGACACCTTAAGCACTATCGTTTTAAATGATTGGAATAATGCTTATTCAGACAAAAATACACCTTTAGGATTTCGCTTTTCAGATGAATTTGTGCGAAGTTTTCATTTAGCCACAGAAAAACAACGTGGTAATACAAACACGATCAACATTATAGATGATTCTAAATCGGAATTAAATTGGTCACGTCCCGATGGTTTTCCTGATTTGGTTCAATTTCAATTGAAAAACAAACTGCTTCCTGGACAAAAAGCCACCTTTACCCTGTCTTATTTTGTAAAAATTCCTGATGATACTTTTACCAATTACGGAACAAATGCCGATGGCAATATGTCACTCAAAAATTGGTTTTTAACGCCTTCACGTTATGAAAACAAATCCTTTGTAATGTATAACAACCTCAATATTGATGACATTCCCAATGCGCTTACCCATATTGATTTACAAATAATCGATAGCAATAAAAATAACATTATCTGTGATTTACCGTTGGTTACTAAAACAGATACTACATTTACTTTTTCGGGAATCAACCTACTTAATGTTAACGTAACTATCGATAAAAGAAATACTTTTTTAAGTTTTAAAAATGCCGACCTAGAAGTAACTACCAATCTTGAAGACAAAAGAGTAAGTGACATTGGCAAAGCCTTAATCATCGACAAAGTTGTTAGTTATGTTTCACAAAATCTTGGTAAATATCCAAAATCTAAAATTACGGTAACCCAAGCCGATTATCTTCAAAATCCTTTTTATGGACTCAATCAACTTCCTCCCTTTATTCGACCTTTTCCAGACGAATACATTTACGAATTAAAGTTTCTAAAAACGTATCTAAACAACTACCTCAAGACAACGTTACAACTAGATTCTCGAAAAGATAATTGGATTTTTGATGCAATTCAGGTCTATTATATGATGAAATATATAGAAGAATATTATCCAGAGGTAAAAATGATGGGGTCTATTGCCAAATACAAATTAGTAAGAGGATATAATCTTGTTTCTTTAGATTTCAACGAGCAATACAGCTATTTCTATATGCTGATGGCTCGAAAAAATCTTGACCAACCACTTGGTGACCCAAAAAACACACTCATTAAGTTTAATGAACAAATCGCTTCTAAATACAGAGCTGGATTAAGTTTTAAATATCTATCCGACTATATTGGAGAGTACAACTTAAAGAAAACTATTCGTGAATTTGTAGAATATTCAATTCAAAATCAAACCAATAGCCAAAAGTTTGATTCATTGTTAAAAAAAAACACCACCAAAGAAACGGACTGGTTTTTTAATACCATTATCAATTCTCGTAAGATTATTGATTATAAATTCAACACCGTTACCAAAACCAACGATAGTGTCTCGTTTACTTTAAAAAATAAAACAGGTGCTATTGTTCCGATACCTATTTATGGAATCAAAAACAAAAAAGTAGTATTCAAACAATGGATTGATAAAGTAAAACCCGATAGCACCTATACCTTTAAACGATATGATGCCGATAAAATCGTAATTAACTACAAAAATGTTGTACCCGAATACAATCTGAGAAATAATTGGAAATCATTAAAGCCTTATAGCCTCTTCAATAGACCCATAAAGTTTAACTTCATGAAAGATTTAGAAGATCCTAATTACAATCAAGTGCTTTATGTACCAACGCTCGAATATAATCTATATGATGGCTTTATTCCCGGTATGCGTTTTCACAACAGAACCATCTTAGACAAACCTTATATTATCGATTTAATACCTTCGTACTCTACTAAAACAAGATCATTTTCTGGAAGATTTACATTGGCTTTCAATCAAACTAACCGAGAAAGTACACTGTATAACATCCGTTATGGAATTGGTGGCGAATACTATCATTATGCACCCGACGCCTATTATAAAAAAATCAATCCTTACATCAGCTTTCGCTTTCGCGAAAAAGACTACCGAGATAATCAAGGACAAAACTTGCTGATTCGTCAAGTGTATGTTAATCGAGATCCGAGCCAATTTGTAACGACCTCTCTTTTGGAAAATTACTCTGTTTTTAATGTGCGATTCAGTAGCGGAAAAACCGAAATTAGAAGACACTTTGCGTATGTTACCGATGTACAACTAGCTTCAAAATTTGGTAAAGCATCTGCCAATATGAGCTATAGAAGACTTTTTGATAATAACCGTCAAATCAATTTTCGGTTATACGCTGGAGCTTTTTTATACAATAACACCCAATCTGACTACTTCAGTTTTGCTATAGACCGCCCTACTGATTATCTTTTTGATTATAACTACATCGGACGTTCGGAAAGCACTGGATTATTCAGTCAAGAGTTTTATCTTGCTGAAGGTGGCTTTAAATCTAAATTAGTAAATCCGTATGCCAATCAATGGCTTACCACCTCTAATATAAGTTTTAATATTTGGAATTGGAATGAAATTTATGACGATCTGGGCTTACACGGATTTTGCCGACTCGCGATGGCATTTGGGCAGTCGTTACATCACGCTCTCTCATGATGCGAAGAAAGGCCCGACCAAGATTGGTCTGGCACATCAGGAGAAATGGCTGGCTTACCTGCGCAACGGTCTGCTGTTCGTAAAGGCGATCGGTTATCGGCAGGGCGCGGGCTATCCCGACAACGGCTGCAATTTCGAGACATTCACCAATCAGGAGTTCCTCGAATGCGAGTCGCTGGGCCCCGTGGGCGATCTTGCGCCGAAAAAGTCGGCTGAGCTTACTGAGCACTGGTATTTGTTCAACAACGTGCCGGTGGTGGCACCTGGGGATGAAGCGGCCATCGACCGTGTCATTTTGCCGTTGGTGCAGAAGTTGAAGTTGAAGTGACGGAGCGTGCTTGGTAATGGGTGATTAGAACCGATTCTCAAATCCTTTAAATACTGAGAACGTGGCAAATCAGACCACAACGGGTTGTTTTGGGATTGAAAAGTAAAATGTTGCGCCTCTGTCGACCACCGCTTCCGCC
>CAZSZH010000094.1:0-6089 GCA_964610785.1 uncultured Flavobacterium sp.
AGGTGCTTGGTCTTCTAAAGCTATGATTTTAGGGAATAGTTTGCTATATCCATCCGCAGTGAAAATGATGGTATATTTGTCATGGTTGTTTGACGGACTAATGATTAGAAATCCGATTCTTTTGGAAATGTATTGGTAATTTCTGTTGAGGTGGTGGAATACTGCTCTGACGTTGATACCTGACTCGATTGCATTTTTGATGGCTACTTCGTTGTCTTGGAACCAGTTCCAGAATGAGGTTATTTGTTTCATGGAGGAGGGTTTAAAAGTTTGAGAGTTTATGAGTTTATAAGTTTATAAGTTTATGGTATAGGACCTGAAACGAGTTCAGGTTGAAAGTTAGCGTTTGTCTTTAGTTATTGAGTTGAAGGCAATAAGGTTTAACATTTGTCTTAGTCGTGAACGAACTCTATTACCGTAAGCTGATTCAATTTCGGTGGCTGATAGGTTTGTTGTTATGTGAGTTATAATTTTCTTATTGATGAATAGATCATATCGGCTCAGTAAAATTTCTCCCATTACATTGCATTCGTTACCAAAGTATTTGAGATTGTTTTCGGTGCCTAAATCATCAAAGCAATAGTTTTTAATTCCGTTTTGCATTTTATTTCCCGAAGTGTATCTTTGGATTACTTCATAGCCTTCTTTGATAAACTCGAATGTAATTTCTCGAGTTTGTTTCAATACGAACTTTCTTTCTTGTTCTGGAATGAATCGCATCAAATTCATGAGTGATGTTTTTCCACATCCTATTGGACCGGTTAATAGGATGCCTTTGTTAAGGCTTATTCCGTATTGGAAACATGTTGGCTCGTCTTTTAGAAAATAGGCAATTAGTTTGTAAACAATTGGGTAGTCCGTTTCAAGGATTTTGAAATGATTGCCGTATAGTTCAATGCCTTTTTGTTCTAGCCAATTGATCACTTCTTGATAGCTGTATTGGGATTTTATTTCGTTTTCCATCGTTATAGATATTTACCACAAAGAGCACAAAGTAGGCACTAAGGTCACAGCGTTTTAAAATGATTTTTTATCATAGTTTGTTATCGATTTTGCAACAAAGAGCACAAGGGTAAAATCAAGATTCGCAAAGGATGAAATACTGAAACAAGAGAACCTGAAACAAGTTCAGGTTAAACAAGTTCAGGTTAAAGTGGCTCAGAATAGTCTTTTTCTGTCGTTGTGTTGAGGTTTTTTGCTCGGTTTGATTCTTGTGTGTTTTGAATAAAATTTGGCGCGTTAAGCATCCAATTTTGAGCAGCCGCTTTCCAATTAACCATTACGGCCTTCCCTCCTACTAACCATCCCACGCTCGAAAAGTAATTGAAAAATTTTTGCGCTTCAAGTTCGGGATAGTTGTTTTGTTGGAAATAGGTTTTGACGTCTTCAATTGTTGGCTTCTCTACTGCGCTGGAAAAGCCAAATCCATTATTTTCAACTTTCTTTTTTTTATGTAACTTTTCTTTTTGAATTACCTCGACTGCTTTTGGTATGACAAAATCTTGTTCAAACATTTCTTCTTTTTCTTTTTTCGCGGAACTTTTTTCTTTTTGAGTTCCCTCGACTGTACTCGCGATGCCAATTTTATCAAAGGAATTATTTTTTTCTTCAAAATTTTTTGCTTGCTTTTCCCAGTTTGAAACGTTTTTTTTGTTTAAAATGTTTGTATTGTTTATATAGTTTATAGAAGGTACTACTGCTTGTTCAGTACCAGTCTCACTACTAGTACAGGACTTGTTCAAAGCTTGTTCATTAACCCGTTCAAAAACAAGTTCATTTTTTGGTTCTCTTTCGGATTTTGGGGCTGGTTTTAAATCATCAGAAAAGTTGAATAATATAACGTGACTTCCCTTAAATGGATTGAAGGATGGTTCATAATTGATATATCCTTGGCTATGTAAGTTTTTTAGGCATTTGTGATAGGTTGCTTTGGAACTGATTTTGCTTATTCGCATTACCTCATCCCGATTGATGCTTATTGGATTTTTGAATCGGTTGCAGTTCCAGAATTGGAATAAGGCTATGTAGAGACTGACATGCGTTGGATTGAGCGTTTTGTCGATGGCTACTTTTTCGAAGAAGCCCGTTAGGTGTTTTATGTAGTTCATTTTTTTTAGTGGTTAGTCCTTAGTGGTTAGTCCTTAGTAATCAGTACTTAGGGAATAGTTAAGAATAAGCTCATAAAGCTCGATGTGAACAAAGAAAACTTACTTAAATAGTGTTGGTAAAGCATTTATTTTGTTGTTGTTGAGTAGTTTTTCAATAACCGAATTATCGTAGTACATAATTCCCCCTATTTTGGTGTAGGTAAGTGTTCCGTTGATGCGGAGGTTTTGTAGTGTTCCTGGGGAGATTTTTAGTAGTTTTCGGACTTCATTGGATTTGAGCCACTGCTTGGTTTGTTGTGGTTTGGATTGCAGAATTTCTTTTAAATCATTCAAAAGGAGACTTCGGAATTCGGTAAGGTCTTCACGTGTGATTAGCTGCTCGCGATACACTCGATTGTTGTTAACAGAGTTCGCGAACCTGTCGGTTTCAATTGCCATAATTAATGTTTTAAATTGTTTATGGGGCAAATTGAAGTAATAAAACAATATCAAACCAGTTGTGGGGGTTGTGCAACCCCCCACAACCCCCTAGTAAAATCAATGCTTGACGAGTTAAAAAAAAAATTAGCATAATTTATTTTATTCTAAAATGAATAGGTAATCTTCAAAAAAAGTGGAAATAAAAAGAATTGTTTTGGTTAGATTTAGCATCTCTATAATTTTAGCACGAATTACTTTTTTGGTTGATTCTTCAATATTATAGAACTTGCTATTGATGCTGTCTGCAGATATATTATCTCTAAATTGCGTTTTGAAATTATCCGCAATAAACCGGAAAACTTCTCTTTGGTTTTGATGTTTGATAATCCCCGATTGCATCATTAATCCGAAAAAGTAACTTATTTGAGCTACTGAGAATTCAAGTTGGAGTTTGCTTTTTTGTTTTTCAGGAAACGTTGCAGTAGCACTTGGTATCGCTTTCATTTTTGACTTAATGTAGCTTTTTTCATCTCGCAGCCATTTCAACATGTAATATTTAGTTAATGGTAATTTATAGTGAAGTCGTTGCTCCATTTTGGAATGCAATTGACTGAATCTTTTAATTTGAAAATTGAGTGTTTCTAATCTTTCGTTATCATTAATAGCGTTATCAATTAGGTAGGTGATTTTTGATTGGAAGTACACTATCATTTCCGTGGCATTAAAATTATATTCCAGGAGCCAATCTTCTAATTGAGTTTGAGTAATCTCTTTATTTTGCGACAATAGTTCATTATAAGTGACCGTTATAAATTTTGATAAAAAATGAAATTGACTAACTGTTACATTGTCTTCAATATTGGGATTACTTATTTTAATTAATCCATTGTTTATGATTTTAATTAAATCAGGGCTAATTTTTGAGCTTGCAAGAACTTCTAAAAGTGTGTTGATTTTAGATACGATATTTTTTTCATCACTATTGATTGTCTGATATGACATATAGGCTTCGGATGATAAAAATTTTGAATAATCTTTTTCGATGAATCGACTTATTTTATCGAGATTAATAAACAGGGATTTATAGCCGTCGCATTTGCTAATGCTCTTCGATATTTTATAAACTTCATTAAACTTTGCCGGATTAATCTCTTTTATCAATCGCTGTTTGATACTTTCAATGGCAGTTTGCACCTTAAAAATAAATTGCTCTACTAATTTGGTTGATTTTATATGGAACGTTTGCCTTTTTACATTTTTAATAATCAGCTGGTTTTCTTTTTTTATGGTAATTGAAATGTAGAGAAATAATAGGTAATCTGTTGGTAAGGCTTCTAGGGCAATATCAGCCGTTACATAGAAGTACTTGTCCTTCTTATTTGATGAATAAACGTACTTTAAGTCTGAAAAGGGAATTCCCAACCTGTTTCTGAAGGATTCTTTTTCTGTTTCCCATTCTTGGGTTGTTAATTGAAAGTTTTGTTCTAAAATTGGGGCAAAAGGGTGCAAATTATGAATTGGTGCATCTACTTTGTATTGAAGGTTGTTTTTAGTTTTAATAGTATGTATTTTATAGCACAAATAGCTTTCTGAAGTTCTACTTTTTATGGATTTAACAATACTTTCTTTTTTAAAATCATTAGCGTTTTTTAATTCCTGAATTAATTTATCGTAGGTTTTTAATAAATATTTTGGCCTCATATTTTAAAATTTAGCTTTATTTAGTTACTACTAAAATTTTATAAAATAGCTAAATTAAAAATTTGTTATCAAATTATTTACAAAAAAAGCGCATTACTATTAACAGAACTTATACTACAATTAGTAATTCTTAAAAACGAAATGGTTTGCAATTTTGAATATTACAAACCTTGAATTAGGATTAAAATAAAAGTGTTTATTGCGTCTTTTTCAAAATCAAATTATCCGTTTTGATGGTGAGTTTATCTCTTAAAATTTTCATGTCCTCACTTACTTTTTTATCAAGTACTTTAGCATAATGCTGTGTTGTTCTCAAGTTTTTATGCCCCAGCATTTTACTTACGCTTTCAATTGGAACGCCATTGGTAAGCGTTACAGTGGTTGCAAATGTGTGTCGGGCAATGTGGAAGGTTAATTCTTTTTCAATCTCGCAAACAGTAGCTATTTCTTTCAAATAGGCATTCATTTTTTGGTTGGATAGTATAGGTAAAAGTTTGTCTTCATTGATACATTGCGGATGATTTTCGTATTTATCGATTATCATTTGAGTAACCGGAAGAATTGGAATTTTAGAAGCGCTTTCGGTTTTTTGTCGATGCGTTGAAATCCATTTTTCTCTGTCAATACCGATTATGATATTAGACTTCATAAGATTACGCACATCAACATATGCTAAACCTGTAAAACAAGAGAATACAAACATATCTCTAACTAGATCTAAACGTTTTATTTTAAATTCTTTATTTAATAAAGATTCAATTTCATCTTCCGTTAAATAAGTTCTTTCTACTTCTTTTACTTTTCCTCTGTAATTTAAGAAAGGGTCTTTTTCTAACCAGCCATTCGAATAACTTTGTTTTACTATTTTACCAAAATTTCTAATGTATTTTATTGTTGAATTATTATTGCAGTTTTTAATATTCCGAAGAAAAAAATCGAAATCATTGATGAAAGCAAGATCAACCTTTCTTATTGCAATGTCATTGATATTGTAGTGATTTATTAAAAATTCTCGTGTATGATTTAATGCAGTTTTGTATTTCTTATAGGTATTTACCGAAAATTCTTTACCTACCAACTCTTTCATTCTTTTGTTGTGATCTTGAAAGATAATAAGCAGCATTCTTTGTTTTTCTTCAATTCCTAATAATCTATTTTTGAAATTAAGAGCATTTATTTCGTGCTCATTATTGATCATCCATTTTTCTGTTTCATACACTTTGTTTTTGAGTAAATCTAGGTGACTATTTATTAATCTAGCTTCTTCCGAATTTCCTTTTATTTTGCCAGCTGTTGCATTCCATTTGGATTTTTCTACAAATCTTGAAGTACTTAATTCGATTCGAACTCCATTAATTGTTATTCTTTGATAAATGGGAAGCAACCCATTTTTAGAAGCTTTGGAACTTTTCACATAGAAAAGTATGGACATTTTGTGTTTCATTTTGTGGTGACTTTATTGTTATTCAAATTACTTATTTAATCTTTATTTGTCAAGATGTTCATCTTTTGAACTGCTTGCTATCATTGGCTTTACGATAAATTCGGTTACCCTGATTTTCCTTTTTTGGGGTAACCGATTTTACCACTAATGATTTGAGATTTAATACATAATTTGAATAGTACAAAAAACACAAAAGCCTGTAAATCATACGATTTACAGGCTTTTAGTCTGTTTTGAATTTGTTTTAGTGGAGTCGCCGAGAATCGAACTCGGGTCCAAACAAGCAATCAAAGAGCTTTCTACACGCTTATTTCCTGATTGAATTTTCGTCATTCTGCAAGGCCAGAAACAACCACAAAATGCTTATCTTCTTAAATTTTCGTAACAGCTCCGAAGCTTTACTGTTCTTAGGTTCG
>CAZSZH010000095.1:0-5897 GCA_964610785.1 uncultured Flavobacterium sp.
TACAAACTCCGACATGATTTTAAAAATCGCCCAAGAGTCGTTGGTTCTAATCTCGTTCCACGTTTTTTGTTTTAATTTTTCTTGTATTCTGTGGTCTTCGTTTTCGTAATCAGTAAATGACATAATTTAATTTTTTAAAGCCTGCTAAATTACTATTTTTTTCATTTTCTATGCTCACTTCGAGTAATTTTTGTGCAACAAAGTGAAGCAAAAATTGTATTGAGATTTTTTTAGTTGTATTCAGCGTGTAGTGATGAGTGATGAGTGTTCAGTATTCAGTGTTCAGTAGGCAGTTACCTATAACCTCATAACCTTATAAACTAATAAAATCCTCTCCCCGGCCCTCTCCAAAGGAGAGGGAGACTGGATGGAAAAGGATACTGGTAAAGTGTTCGGTTTTTAATTCCTATTTGATTATTAACTCATAACTCAGTGTTCAGTTAACAGTAGGCAGTTACCTCATAACCTCATAACCTCATAACCTCACAACTCATAACTCACAACTCATAACTCATAACTCACAACTCACAACTCACAACCTACTCCAAAAAAAATAACCCCTAAAAAAACAGAGGTTATCGTTTTTATTAATTATTATTCAATTTCAAGTAAATTAAAATTGAATTTTGTTTTATTATTTGAGTAGCTAAATGTTGTTAGTCAACGAATTCCAATTTTCCGGTTTGTAAAGAATAGTATACACCAACTATTTTTAGTTCACCTTTAGCTTCCATTTCTTTTAAAATTTCGCTTTTAGCTCTAATTTGAGCTATCGTATTTTTGATATTATTTTGAGCTACAACCTTTACATACGCTTCATTTTTAGACGATTTTTCACCTTCAAAAGTGGTACTCATTGCTACCGCAGGCTTTATGTTGGCCACCATTGATTTTATATTGCCGATCTGCACATCATCAATGGCTCCTTTAACAGCACCACAATGCTGATGCCCCATCACTATGATTAGTTTAGCTCCAGCTACTTTACAAGCAAATTCCATACTCCCTACTAAGTCTGTATTAACAAAGTTGCCTGCAACCCTACCCACAAAAACATCTCCAATACCTTGGTCAAAGATATCTTCCACAGGTACTCTACTGTCTAAACAACTTAAAACCATAGCTTTTGGAAATTGACCACTAGTGGCAGCCTTTCTAATTTCTTCAGAATGCTCACGTTCGGTAACATTGCCAGAATTAAAACGTTCGTTACCCTCTTTAAATTCTTGCAAAACTTGGTCAGGGGTCAAGGCATCTTGCTCGGCTTTAGTCAGTACATGACGTTTCGTGTAAGCTGTTTTCTGAATTTCAGAAGTTACCTTTTGTTGGTTATCGTTTGTTTTAATGGCATTACATCCAATAAAAGCCTGAAGGGTTAGTGCTAATGCAGCAATCTTAATTAAGTGATGTTTCATTTTTATATTTTTTGTTAGACAGTGCAAAATTGAAATTTTTTATTCATAAGTTACCATTTATAGTAGCTATACAAAACATAAACAATATTTATGTATAACGTTCAAAATAGCGTTTGCACGAATGGGGCTGTAAGTTTTATTTTTCTAGTTTGCAGTAAACATATACGTCCAAATGTTTGGCAATAGTGCATTTTGTCCAACAGTTGAACTATGATAGGATATTGCTGGAATGTTTAATGATAACGAACGAGCATTCGAGTAAGGCGAAATCAAATTGTCAACTAAAAGGGGTGATTGTGTAGCACTTAATAGTCCTAATGCTTTTATATTGGCTACTTGATATGCAAAAGGAACAATTTCATCTTGTGTGTGTAATAATGAAAAATGTTTGTTTAAAGGTGTAAGTCCTGTTTGAGAAAGCCAATTGGCTGGACTATTAAAATAGGTACTAAAATCATTTGGACCTGAAAACATAACAACTCTATCGGTCAAAAAAGCTTTTGCTAAATAGCATGCATGTCCAGAACCTTGAGAATGACCAGATACAATAACTTTATTCCATAAAATGGCATTTGTTGCAGTTAGATATTGCCCCCAGTTTTGGTCAGGATACGTGTTTTTTAAGTACAAAAGCAATTTTGTTGCTCTTGTTGTAATGCAATTTAAAACATCCACATCTACCATACTACTAACTTGATTTCCAAAGCATATTTCCTCTCTAAAATTATTGAAGCCATTGGGATCAGAACTATTTGACATTGAAAAAGCAGCAACACCATTTGGATAGGACAAACTTATTACATCCAAACCTATTGTAGCTCCGTGGTCACAAATAAAATTATAGTCTTTAGGCGCACTATAACTACCACCAATAAATAACAGTAACTTATTTAAATGAGTTTGAGTATTTCTTACAACATAATGACTTTCTTGAGCTGAAGAATAAGTAGCATCCGTTTGATTTGGTTGAATTAAAACAGAAATATTCTGTCCAACGGGTTTTGGTTCTGTATTTTCATCCTTGTTACAAGATACTATAAAAATAAATGAAAGTAAAAACAATACTTTTTTCATAACTATACTATTTGTTTTTTGACTCATTACTATAAAAAAAGTTTAAAGGTAAATACCACCATCCGTAGAGATTTGCGCAGTAATGGGGGAATAATTTACTAAAAAACTAGCCATAAGTTTTAGCAAGTGTTGGTGGCTTATGCTACTATTTAGGACCATTTTAAATTTTTATTGAATGGCACTCCAATTTTCTGCTTTATAAATTCCTGCATCAACTTCAAATTTTATAATTTGTTTAGATAATTCTCGCATTTCTGCTGCATTTGGGGCATTAGTAGTAATACATTCAATTACATATTCTCTCATTCCTTCAACTGCTTCAAACATTTCCTTAGATGCTTTTTCTTGACTTTCTAAAGCCATAATATAATTTACTTCGGCTAATTTTTCATCAAGAATTTTTTCTTCATAATTGTCGATTTCGCTATTAAAATTTTCAAATCCTTCAATCACTTCATATACATTATCTCCATTTTCACTCGCAATTTCTTCAACGATTTCCTTTAATTCTCTAAAAATATCGGGCTGTTCAATTAATGGTTGTTTTTGAATCCATTCCATTATTGCATCGTCGTTTTCGTCCAAAATTAAGTCTAAAAGTTGTTCTCTATATTTCATAATTTTCAAATATTTATTTCAAAAAAACAATGAATTATTTTCTATTTATTCCAATTTTACAAGTATTACTGCCAGCTCATATAGGTCTGACTAAATCACACTTATCTACCCTAATACAGTGGTATAAGTCTATTTTACATCATACAAACTCCCCAAATATATAAAAAAATAACAAACTTAATTCTACAAAATAAAAAATATACTTTACTTGTATTATTACTTTTAAAAGTGATTTACTTTGTGGATATAAACATGAACCCTGAGCTATAGGTAAACAATAATAATGTTTATGCAAGCTAGGGATAGAAACTAAGCGGAGGAATATGCTCGTTAGCGAGGTATCTCGAACTAAAATAAGTTTACAGATTTATATTTAATCCTAAAATAGATTTACAACTCACCATAGGAACTCTTTGGAGAGTCTTAATCTTTAATACAACGAACTGAATAACCGTACCTTTTAAAAGGTTCTTCATCTTTAACTATTTCCTTATTTCCAGATAATATATAATAATAATAAACTTTTCCTTTTGAAGATAATGAACTAGACCACCAATATCCACTTTCGCCAAATGCGGTATTATTCAAACCTCTTCCAAAAGTAAAACCACCCGGAAGAGCTGTAAAGCCACTTTCATTGTTACCGCATCCATTAACAAATCCCCATCCAGTTGTTGATTTCATTTTACCACCTGCAACTTTCATTCCGCCTAAATAATTAATCAAATCATCAAATTCTTCTGCTGAAGCTATATGCCACCCAACGGGTGCTAATCCTCTAGGATCATTAACTGCATACCAGTTATATAGTTTATGAAATACCTTTTTTGATAAAGCGGTATCATTATCAGAATAACACCAAGCTGGCTGATGATTGCTTCCAGCTTGTCTCCATTCTTTACTATTCTTAGCCTCTTGAATAATATCTCCATTGCGAAAATGACTGACATCCAAATTTGAATTCATCCATGTTTTTGAATTAATAATTACTGAATGGTATTTATTTCCATCTATGTCTAATAGATAATTAGTATTTAATTTATTTTTTTCTTCAGTTTGTAAACGTCTTGCTTCATCTTCTATTGCGTTTTGAATTGCTTGATTAATATTTCTTTTTTCTCTATCTTCTTGATTTTTTTTATCAATTAAATAATCCAGTGAATTAATCAAATTATTTACCGCATTATTTTGATTTTGAATATTTTGCTTGTTTAATTGCTTTGCATCATTGATTATTTTTAACTGCTCTGCTGTTGCTCCTCCTTGTTTTTTAGAATTTATTTCAGCCATACTCAAATTCATTTGTTTGGATATGGCGGTATTTGAGGTTTGAGCGTTATTTAAAAAAGTTTGTGTTTCTTGTTGGTTTTGTTGTTCAATTTTTCTTTTTTGCTCTTGTTGTTGCCTTTGTTTTTCTGCTTGGTCAGCTATTGTTTTTTTTTCCGCCGCTTTTTTATCTTCTTCTAGACCTTTATTTAAAGCATCATGAGCATCAAGCCATTCTTGTTTTTGTTTTTCAGTATAAATAGAACCAGGCGATTTACTATTATTGTCTTTTGAATTTGAAGTATTTGAACCAGAGTTATTAGATGTAGTGCTTTTTACTTGTGGGATATATACTTTTGCTCTTCGAACATTTTTTACATCAACACCTACAAAATGCATACTACTACTAGCATCTAATTTAGGTTGATCTAATTTTATTCTAAAATCTTCAGTATGTTTTGTTCCATCACATTCATAATAATCAAATAAACCATCAACATAAGCATCTTCAATATTAAAGTTTGTTCTCGTAATATAGTATGAATATCCTACTATGTGATTATCACTACCTTTACAATTAGTTATTTTAAAAGATATTTCAGCTTTGTGGTGTTCGGGATAAGCAGTATCTTCATAAACCGTAATCCAATCGCTAGTTCTTAGTTGACTAAACAAAATATTGCTACATGATAGCAGCATAAATAGTAGTAATTGTTTTTTCATAGCTCAAATGAATTTTAGTATTTATAAAAAAATATCTACCAAAAATAAAAAAAAATAATACACTACAACTTTCTTAACGATAATTTAATGTGTTTTATCTATAGTAAATAGAGTTTCAAATAAAAAAATGAAATAAAAAGTAATTTAATCTATTTGCTTGCTACCGCTCCATTATATCAAGTGGTTTGTATTATTTTTAAGCACACACAAAAGATTTTTTTTGCAGGAGCAAGAGCACGGAGTTTAAATCATCGTATGGAAAAATATTATAAATAGTTATGCTATATGATTTTTCTTCTATCTTATTTCTTGATTCATTTTCTTGACTTGGATATCTTGTATGTAAAAAATTTTCTGCTAATTCTAAAAAATAGTCAGAAACCTTAATGTTTTTAAAGAGCCCATATTTTTTTCCTAAATGAAACAAATCTTTCAATTTATGCCCATAAAGAAGTCTTAATTCTGAACCACTCAACTTCAAACCTTGAAATTCTAGTTCTGCAATTGCGGCTTTTATATGCATTTCAATTGCATACCCAAGTAAAATATTATAGGAATTAATTCCAACTCCCGAAAATGCAAGAAATCTTCCAGCTTGATAGTAACCAAGCCTTTTAAATTTAAATTGCTCTCTTAGTATTAAATGTTCTGGTGTCAAATTTCTTTATTTTATGGGTTTCTCTTAAATCACCGCTAACTCGTTTATAGGTATAACATAATCACACTTATCTACCCCAATAAAGTTTTATAAGTCTATTTTACATCATACACATTCCCCAAATATATAAAAAATTAACAAAC
>CAZSZH010000096.1:0-5716 GCA_964610785.1 uncultured Flavobacterium sp.
TGACGAAGGAAGCCCATTATTTAGAGAGTGATGCGCCTTGTTCCTCGATATATTCAAGAAATAAAATAAATAAATAATATCAAAAATAACTTAGAGCCTTAGGGTCTTGATGGCAAGCAATAAATCTTAGTTACTTAAAAAAATGAAAGGCGGCGTTTACAACATATTAAAAGCAAGATTTTTGGTCAATGAAGACGCTACTAAAAATTGGCGGTTCATACTTTTTATTGTGGTTTTAGCCATTATTATGATAGCAAATTCGCACCGATTTGACGAAAAAGTATACAAAATAGCTGACTTAACAAATGAAGTGAAAGAATTGCGTTCAGAATTCGTTGACAGACGTTCGGAGTTAATGAAGTTGCGAATGGAATCGACCGTTTCTGAAAAAATGGAGCAAAGAGGAATTTACCCTTCCCAAGTGCCTCCACAAAAAATAAAGGTTAAAAAAACAGAAGACAAAAGTTTCTTTAAAAAAATATGGCAGTAGAAGATAAATATATTTCTTATCGAATTTACTTGGTAGCCTTTGTTATCTTCATGGTGGCGATTGCGATCACGGTGAAGCTTACTAATATACAGTGGGTTGAGGGGAACTATTATCGAAAATTAGCTACCGATAGAACGGTTAAGACTTTTGTTATTCCGGCTAATAAAGGCAACATTTATTCGGCTGATGGGAGTTTGCTGGCTACTTCCATTCCAAATTATACCATCCGTTTTG
The DNA here is from genome assembly GCA_964610785.1 of uncultured Flavobacterium sp. Taxonomy (GTDB): domain Bacteria; phylum Bacteroidota; class Bacteroidia; order Flavobacteriales; family Flavobacteriaceae; genus Flavobacterium. The sequence continues at coordinate 725 of CAZSZH010000096.1, forward strand.
ATGCGGCAGCGCCAAAGTCAGCTGATTTTGACGCAAAAGTAGATTCGTTAGCTCTAAAACTATCTAATCTTTTAGGGAAACCAAGTTCGTATTATAATTCCTTATTGAGAACTGCAAGAGCCAATAAAAGCAGGTATACTTTAATCGCTGAAAATTTGAGCTATACTGAATATTCTAAAATTAAGAAAATGCCACTTTTTAACAAAGGTGCTTACAAAGGTGGAATAATTGTAGAGCAAGAAACCGTTCGCGAACATCCTATCGGACAAATAGCAGAGCGAACTATTGGTTATGATAAAGTGGATGAAGATGGAGTAAGAAAGCGTGTAGGAATAGAAGGAGCCTTTGGAGCATACCTCAATGGAAAAAATGGAAAAGTTTTAAAGCAAAAAATTGCTAAAGGGCAATGGAAACCGATACGAGATATTAATGAGGTCGATCCTCAAGATGGTTATGATGTCATTTCTACTATCGATGTTTATATTCAAGATATTGCGCATCATGCTTTGTTGAAACAATTACAAGAATATGGAGCAGAACATGGTTGTGTGGTGGTAATGGAGACCAAAACAGGTCAGGTAAAAGCGATTTCAAATTTGGGAAGAGATGAAAAATCGGGCAATTATTACGAAACAATTAATTATGCGGTAGCCGAAGCACATGAGCCCGGGTCAACATTCAAAATAGTAGATATGATTGCGCTACTTGATGATCATAAAATTGACACGAGTAAAGTATATGATACACATGGGGGAATTCTAGATTTTAAAGGGAAGAAAGTTAGAGATTCACATGATGGCGGTTATGGAAAAATATCGTTAGCGAGAGGATTTGAAGTATCATCCAATACCGTTATGGTGCAAGCAGTTTATGAGAATTATAAAAGCAATCCAAAAGAATTTGTCGATAGAATTGATAGAATGGGTTTAAATAAACCAATCGGATTGCCATTTCAAGGAGAGGGAAGCCCAAGAATTCCGCAACCGTCCGATAAAAGTTGGAATGCTATTTCTTTGCCATGGATGGCTTTTGGTTATGGAGTAGCGGTTACACCATTACAGACATTAACGTTGTATAATGCCATTGCTAATAATGGTGAAATGGTGAAGCCTCAATTTGTTTCGGAAATAAAAGAATGGAACAAAACCATAAAAAAATATGATAAGCAAGTTGTTAATCCGAAAATATGTTCTGATGAAACTATAAAAAAGTTGAGAACCATTATGCAAAATGTGGTAAAGAAAGGAACTGCGGCAAAATTATATTCAAAAGATTTTTCTATGGCAGGAAAAACAGGAACGGCTCAAGCAGGATATGGAACTAATGGCGGATTGGATAAGCATTACATCTCTTCTTTTGTAGGATATTTTCCAGCTGAAAAACCTAAATATTCTTGTATTGTTGTCGTTCATAAACCTAACACATCAAAAAATAATTATTATGGTGCTGATGTTGCCGGACCAGTTTTTAAAAGAATCGCTCAAAAAATTTTTACAGATGTTCCGTCAACAAATGAAATCAAAAATATTGATAGAAAAATTGATAAACAGGAAAGTAAATATGTTCAAGATTATACCAAAACACAAGATGTTAATACCATTCCTGACTTAAAAGGAATACCCGGAATGGATGCCGTTGCAATAGTAGGTAATTTAGGATTAAAAGTAATTATAAAAGGGATTGGCAAGGTGAAAAAGCAATCCATTCCAGCCGGTCAACCTTTAATAAAAAATTCAACCATAATATTAGAATTATCGTGATTGTTTTAAAAGACATATTATACAAGGTAGCCATTGAAGCGGTAAAAGGTTCGACTGAAATTGGTATCAATAAAATTGAATTCGATTCGAGAAAAATTCAACAAAACGATGCTTTTGTAGCAATTAGAGGAACGATCTCTAATGGACACGATTTCATCGAAAAAGCCGTAAACTTGGGCGCAATCGCTATTATTTGTGATGTGCTTCCAGAAATTATCGCTAGTGGAGTTACCTATATTCAAGTGAAAGACACCAACTCGGCTTTGGCTTTTATGGCTAACAATTATTATGATAATCCATCGTCAAAATTAAAATTAGTTGGAATTACAGGGACCAATGGTAAAACAACAGTAGCATCGCTTTTATATCAATTATTTAAAAAAGCAGGTTACAAAGTTGGGTTGCTTTCAACCGTAAAAATTATGGTGGATGAATTTGAGCATAAAGCGACTCACACAACACCAGATTCGTTAACCATCAATTATTATCTAAATGAAATGGTTGCCTTGGGTTGCGATTACTGTTTTATGGAAGTAAGTTCTCATGGAATTCATCAAAAAAGAACCGAAGGATTACATTTTGAAGGAGGTGTTTTTACCAATTTATCACACGATCATTTAGATTATCATCCAACGTTTGCAGAGTATAGGGATGTTAAAAAATCATTTTTTGATCATTTGTCAAAAACTGCTTTTGCCTTAACCAATATCGATGATAAAAACGGATTGGTGATGCTGCAAAACACTTATGCCAAAAAATTGACTTATGCACTAAAATCTTATTCCGATTATAAAGCTCAAATTTTAGAAAATCAATTGTCGGGATTACTTTTAAAAATCAATGATAATGAAGTTTGGGTAAAATTAATAGGGACTTTTAATGCTTATAATTTATTAGCAATCTATGCAACAGCTGTTCAATTAGGAATAGAAAGTTTTGAAGCCTTGCGATTATTGTCAGAATTAGAAAGCGTTTCTGGACGTTTTCAATTCATTGTTTCTAATGAAAAAATTACAGCAATAGTCGATTATGCACATACGCCAGATGCGCTTGAAAATGTTTTGAAAACCATCAATGACATTCGAACTAAAAATGAGCAATTGATTACTATTGTGGGTTGTGGTGGAGATAGAGATAAAACGAAAAGACCAATCATGGCAAATATTGCTACACAAATGAGCGATAAGGTGATTATTACGTCTGATAATCCCAGAACCGAAAATCCAACAACGATTATTGCCGAGATGGAAGCCGGTATAGAACCGCAAAATTACAAGAAATCACTTTCGATAGAAGATAGAAAACAAGCCATAAAAACAGCGTGCCAATTGGCAAACGCCAATGATATTATTCTCATTGCGGGTAAAGGACACGAGACATATCAAGAAATTAGTGGTGTTCGCCATGACTTTGACGATATGAAAATAGTAAAAGAATTTTTAGAACAAATGAACAAGTAAAAATAGAGTTAGTGAAATAGATAACAAATTCTGATGTCGAAAGAATTCATAAATCTATAATCTAATAGCTAAAATCTAGAAAATATGTTATACTACTTATTTGAATATTTAGACAAAACATTGGATGTTCCTGGTGCTGGAGTATTTCAATACATCACGTTTCGTTCCTCATTAGCTTTGATTTTATCGTTAATGATTTCAACTATTTATGGAAAAAAAATTATTACTTTTTTACGAAATCAGCAAGTTGGTGAAACGGTTCGCGAATTGGGTTTAGAAGGACAAACTCAAAAAGCAGGAACACCAACTATGGGAGGATTAATCATTATTATTTCGACTTTAATTCCGGTTTTATTATTGACGAAATTGAATAATATTTATATCATTCTCTTAATTATTACCACAATTTGGATGGGAACGATTGGCTTTATTGATGATTATATTAAGATATTTAAAAAAGATAAACAGGGATTAAAAGGTGTTTTTAAAGTAATTGGTCAAGTTGGCTTGGGATTAATTGTAGGTTCTGTTTTATATTTTCATCCGGGTGTTACAGTTAGAGAAAAATCTTCTAAACCAATTACATTTAATCAAAGTGAGAGCATAATCAGCCAGCAGGACAAGGAAATAAAATCTACTACCACAACAATTCCATTCATGAAAAACAATGAGTTGGATTATGCTAAAATTATTGAATGGACAGGCGAAGGTTATGAAAATTGGGCTTGGTTAGTATTTATACCAATTGTAATTTTTATTATAACAGCCGTTTCTAACGGTGCTAATCTAACCGATGGAATTGATGGTTTAGCGGCGGGTACGTCGGCAATTTCTGTATTGGCACTTGGGATTTTTACTTTCGTATCAGGGAACATCATTTTGTCAAGTTATTTGAACGTTATGTACATTCCAAATTCGGGAGAAATGACTGTTTTTATTGCTGCTTTTGTTGGAGCATTAGTTGGTTTTCTTTGGTATAATTCCTATCCTGCATCAGTTTTCATGGGAGATACAGGTAGTTTAACAATTGGCGGAATCATTGCTGTGTTAGCGATTTCAGTTAGAAAAGAATTATTATTACCCGTTTTGTGCGCGATTTTCTTTGCTGAAAATGCATCTGTAATTATTCAAGTATCTTATTTTAAATATACGAAAAAACGTTTTGGTGAAGGAAGACGCATTTTCTTAATGTCGCCATTACATCATCATTATCAGAAGAAAGGCTATCACGAAAGTAAAATTGTAACGCGCTTTTGGATTGTAACCATTTTGTTAGCCATTGTAGCTATTGCAACATTAAAATTGAGATAAAAAGCAATTAAAAAGTAAGAATTAAAAATTGATAATAAAGGATGAAGGAAAATATTATTCAACAAAAATCATTTCAGTTTGCTGTTAGAATAATTAAATTATACAAATGCTTAACGAATGACAAAAAAGATTTTGTATTAAGTAAACAAATTTTAAGAAGCGGAACTTCAATAGGTGCAAATATTGAAGAGTCTATTGGTGGACAGTCTGAAAAAGACTTTTTATCTAAACTGAGTATAGCATACAAAGAAGCAAGAGAAACAATTTATTGGCTTAAGTTGCTAAAAGAAACAGATTATATTTCTGAGAGTGAATTTGAAAGTTTATTTAGTGATGCGGATGAAATTTGTAAAATATTGGCAAAAATTATTATTACCCTAAAAGGGAAAAAGTAAATCAATTAAGTATTATAATATTTTTCGATTTTTTAATTTTTAATTACCAATTTTTAATTTATATGA
>CAZSZH010000097.1:0-5660 GCA_964610785.1 uncultured Flavobacterium sp.
CTTCCGATCTGTAGAACAACGACTAATTGTAGTTGGCTTATCCAATCCAAATTATACTACCTTGCATGATATTTCTCCCTATCTGCAAAAATGTGTATTGACTAGCGAAGATCCTTCTTTTTTCAATCATCGTGGGTTTATTAATGAGGCATTCAAACAATCGATTGCGAAGAATATCAAAACCAAAAAATTCTCTCGTGGTGCTAGTACTATTAGTATGCAATTGGTAAAAAATGTATTCTTGACGCGTCAGAAGACATTGTCTCGAAAATTAGAAGAAATTCTATTGGTCTATATTTTAGAAAACAATCACATTGCTAGCAAAGAACGCATGTTGGAAGTGTATTTCAATATCATAGAGTGGGGACCAAACATATACGGAATTGGAGAAGCATCAAAATTTTATTTTCAAAAAAGTCCTGCCGATTTAACTTTGAAAGAATGCATGTTTCTCGCTACCATCATCCCAAGACCAAAGGGATTTATGTATCGATTTGATTCAGAAAATAAACTAAAAGCATTTGCCAATCAGCAAAACAGTTTTTTAACGCGTTTGATGTTGCGTCGAAATTTAATTAATACAAACGATACGATTGGGCAACATCTTCCGTTAACTATTTCGGGAGCGGCACAGTTTTTTCTCAAAAACAAATCGGCAATGAAACCCGATATTGATTCTACCTCGGTAGAAGATTTTGGGTTATAATGAGTAAATTAGTACGCTATTAGAATATAAATTTAGTTAATATGAAAAAATTTGTTCTCTTCTTTTTGTTGGTTTCAGCAATTGCATTTGCTCAAAAACCTATTTTTACATCGGCTAAAGTAAAAGCTGCCACTGTATATTTTAATGCAGCCGAATTGCAACAAACTGCTTCCGTAAATCTTCCGGTAGGGACCAGCGAGATAGTCATTAAGAATGTAGCCGATTATTTGAATGAAAATACCATCCAAATTGGAGCGCCGAGTTCGGTGACGGTTTTATCGGTGCAGTTTACCCAAAATTATATTTCAGAATATCAAATTGACGAGAGCAATCCTGCCATTAAAAAGGTGCGCGATAGTATTACGTTGGTTCAAAAAGAGATTAAGAAAGTGCAAATAGATAAAATGTCGAATTCTAAAACCATTGAATTATTAGATAAAAATCAGATGGTTGGTGGTGCTAATGTAGGTTTAAATGTACTTGAGTTGATGAAAGTAGCTGATTATTACAAAACAAAACGGACCGAATTAAGTAATGCTTATACGATATTAGAAGAAAAAGAAAGCAAATTAACGCTTCGTTTACAAAATCTAAATACCAAACTTGAAATCAATACGCAAAAAGAAGATAAATCTTCAGAAGGGAAATTAGTTTTACAAGTCATGAATGAGATTGCAGGCGTTGTTACTTTAGATATTAATTACATCACCAACAATGCTTCATGGAAACCTTTTTATGATTTGCGTACCGAAAGTGTGAAAGAACCCATCAACATGATGTATAAAGCACAAGTATCACAAACTACGGGAATCGATTGGAAGAAAGTAAAGTTGACATTGTCGAGCGGAAATCCGAATCAGAACAATCAAGCGCCTCAATTGGATGCTTGGTTTTTGAGATATCAAAATTTAAGTTATGGCTATAAATATAGAGATGGAGATAAAGAACTAAACCAATTATCAAAACCAAATGTTGTGCAGTCTCTTCAAGGAAAAGTTTCAGGATTACAAATAAATACACAATCAAATGAAATTAATAAGGATTCTAGAATTGTATTAAGAGGAAATCGATCTATTTCTGCAAATGATAAACCATTAGTTGTAATTGATGGTCAAGTTTCAACCGATGAAATAATGAAACAATTACCACCAGAAACGATAAAATCTGTAAATGTCATAAAAGGAGCTCAAGGTTCGGTATTATATGGAGAACAAGGTTCTAATGGTGTAATAGTTGTAACTACCAAACAAATGGGAGATTACACGTCCGTCAACGAAAACCAACTAAACGTCACTTTTGATATTGATATTCCCTATGATATTTTATCCAATGGGAAAGCCCATTCAGTAGCATTAAAAGAAATTAAATTGCCTGCCACGTACAAATATTATGCAGCGCCAAGAGTAGATAAAGAATCCTTTTTGTTAGCAGAAATCAATGATTATTCCAAGTACAATTTATTGCCGGGTGAAGCCAATATCATCTTTGAAGGCTTGTATGTAGGCAAAACCAACATCAATCCTAATCAAACTTCGGATACGTTAAGCTTGAGTATGGGAAGGGATAAAAAAATCTCCATAAAACGAGAGAAAGTAGTTGATAAATCGGGCACTAAATTCTTATCTTCTTATAAAGAGCAAACGTTTACGTATGATATTACTTTGCGAAACAACAAAAAAGAAGACATCCAAATGACTTTGAAAGACCAATATCCATTGAGCACGGATAATGACATTACTATTGATTTAATAGACGATGGAAAAGCAAAAGTAAATACTGAATCCGGAATATTAACTTGGGAATTGAAAGTCGCTCCCAACGAGACCAAGAAAATACGCATCAGTTATAAAGTGCGGTATCCTAAAGATAAAGTGATTGATAATTTGTAAAGTAGAAAAACCCTTTCAGAAATTAGAATTGAAAGGGTTTTTCAATTAAAAAGAGTCGTATAAAAAATGTCAAATCCCCTCCGCAATAATAAACCCACCTGTCCAAGCATTCTGGAAATTGAATCCACCTGTTATAGCATCAATATTTAGAATTTCACCAGCAAAGTATAAGTTTTGATGTAATTTACTTTCCATGGTTTTAAAGTTAATTTCTTTTAAATCAATACCACCGGCTGTCACAAATTCTTCTTTAAAAGTGCTTTTTCCGTTGACTTGAAATTCTCCTTGGGTTAATTGTTGTGCCAAATTTTGAAGTTGCCTTTTAGTTAAGTCAGCCCATTTGGTTTCTTTTGTCTCACCGAGCGCAGTTGAGGTGTCTATACCTGACGCCGCCACTAAACTTTCCCATAATCTATTTGGAAAATCAAACGGTGATTTCTTTGAAACTACTTTTTTAGAATGTTCTAGTTTGAGTTCTTTCAGTTTTTCTTCTGCTTCCTCTTGTGTACTGTCATTCAACCAATTCACTTGTATTGCAAATTGATAGTTTTTTTCAGCTAATTCCCTCGCACCCCAAGCTGAAAGACGTAAAATTCCTGGGCCACTCATTCCCCAATGAGTTATTAATAAAGGACCTGAAGCCGAAAGTTTAGATCCTTTTACTTTTACTGCTGCCAAAGCTGAAACCCCCATCAAATCTTTAATGCGTTGGTCTTTAATATTGAATGTAAATAGAGAAGGTACTGGAGGAATAACAGTATGGCCAATTTCTGAAAGCAAATCCCATATTTTTGGATTACTGCCTGTGGTCATAATTAGTTTTTGGCAGGAAAAAGTTTCGTGATTGGTTTCAACTTTCCAATTGGTCTGTCCTTTAAAGATGGATTGTACACTTTGTCCCGTTAAGATGTCAATGTTAAGTTTTTTAGTAGCTAATAGAAAACAATCGATTATAGTTTGTGACGAATTGGAAACCGGAAACATCCTGCCATCGTCTTCAATTTTGAGTGCCACGCCATGTTTTTCAAACCATTCTATAGTGTCTCCCGAACAAAATTGATGAAAAGGACCACGAAGTTCTTTTTCGCCGCGAGGATAATATTTTACCAAATCATTGGGAACAAAACACGCATGAGTAACATTGCATCGTCCACCACCCGAAATTCGCACTTTAGTTAATACCTCTTGACCGCGTTCTAAAATCGCGACTTTTAGTTTCGGATTTTTCTCAACAATAGTTATTGCGGTGAAAAAGCCTGCAGCACCACCTCCAACAATAATAATGTCGTATTTTGAATTCAATTTGAACTAATAAAAATAATAATCAAAAGTACTAATTAAAGATAGGTAAATGGAAAAATTAAAATAAATTATACTCAAAAAAATTAAAAGCCATCCAAAAAAATTGTTTTGAACGGCTTTTGATTTAAGATTTAAAAGGATTTATCTTTTAATAACACGAATTACTTTAGTATTATCACCTTGTGTTACTATTAGATTGTAAACTCCAGAAGGGAATTGATCTCCAATTTCAAGAGTTGAAGCATCCGTTGGGCTTACTTCGCGTTGGTCAACTAATTTACCAACCATATCATATACCATTACTTTTACTTTATCTTCGCTTGATGTTGTTAAGTTTAAGGTTAACTTTTCAGAGAATGGAATAGGAGCAGCCACTACACCAAAAGGAGTAGGTTCTATTTTTTCAACAGTTTTGCTTGTTGGCGTGGCACAATTTTTATAATAAACAGTTATTACATTACTGTATACAGACGCCCCGCAGGAATTTGTAAATGCAACTCTAAAATAATTTGCCCCAATAGCTGGATTACTTATGGTATAATTAGTTGTGTTTTCTCCAGAGATATTGCTATAAGTAACATTATCTGTTGATTTTTGCCATTGAATTGTACCAATATAACCAGCAGTAACACTTAAGATTTTAGAAGAACTATTTGTACAAATTGGAGTTGTACTCGTGCTTCCAGATGGAGAAGTTGTGTTTGCTGTAATTCCTTTTGAAAGAGGTTTTGCAAGCACATTAACAACTACTTGATTACTTGTTGCTTGTGAGCAAGCTCCATTAGTTACAATTGCTCTGTAAGCAGTTGAGGTAGTTATATTACCAGTATTCATTGTTGAACCTGTTGTCACATTACTCCAAGTAGTATAGGGGTCTATGGCTTTTTGCCATTTAACAGTACCTACGGAACCTGTTAAGTTTATTGTAGTTCCTGTTCCAGAACAAACGGTATTATTTAAAGCGCTTATTGTTCCGGCTACTGATGGGGTACTTACGGTTATTTTTAGTATAGTTGATTCAACAGGAGTACAGACTCCATTTGAAGCAATTATTTTGAACCAAGCAATTCCTGCTGATAGAGTCGGGGAAATAGCAGTTAAAACACCATTAGTCGCAGATGAAGTAGACTGTGAGTAGCTAGAAAATTGAGTCCATGTTGAACCATTGTTTGTAGAGTACATCCATTGGATATTTCCAATGCTTCCTGTTGCTAGAGACAAATTAATTGTTGAACCCTGACATGTTGTTAATGTGGGTGTTAACGTACCAACAATTGATACTACTGTTGCTTTTGGTTTAAGTTGAACTTGTACAATTACAGTATTTGAAGTCGAAGGAGAACTTACACTACTTGTCGTTACAGCTTTGTAAGCTGTAGTAACATTTATAGCACCTGTTGATATAACATTAGTAGTTCCTCCTATTTGAGCAAATGTACCCACTACACCATTAGTAACAGGTGCTTTCCACCAAGTAATTGTTCCTTGAGAACTACTTAAAGTAAGTGTTGTTCCCGAGCCAATACAAACTGTTGAATCACTTGATGATAATGTTCCTACAGATGATGCTTGATTCACAAGTATTCTAACTGCTACACTAGCTATAGATGAACAAGGACTATTTGTAGCAACTACTCTATACCATGTTGTAGTTGTTGGAGAAGCAGTATAAGTAGAAGGATTTGTTGCTCCTTGTATATTTGCCCAATTCGAATCATTTGCAGATGGAGCAGTTGTACTTGAACTGACATTAGATTGCCATT
>CAZSZH010000098.1:0-5614 GCA_964610785.1 uncultured Flavobacterium sp.
ACCCTATTCTCCTTTATTAAAGTACTCTTGGACAAAGGTATACCCTACTTTATTGGAAGCAGCCAAAGTCAATGAAATCAATCCATTTGATGGCATTTTGATGCAATATTCCAACCCGCTAACTGGTGGTCATGTGATGCAAACCATGGGTGCAGCGATGCAATTGTTGCCTGCTGGATTCACAGGAAAAGCACACAAACATACCGGTTCTTTTGTATACCAATGTGCTAAAGGAAAAGGCTTTTCCATCATCAACGGAAAGCGATTCGATTGGAAAGAAAGAGATATTTTTTGTGTTCCAAGTTGGGCTTGGCATGAGCATCATAATTTATCTGAAACGGAAGATGCTTGCTTATTTTCTTTCAATGATTTACCTGTTATTGAAAGCCTAGGATTGTTTCAAGTTAGAGAATTTACAGAGAACAAGGGACATCAATTGATTAACGAATAACGAATTTAGATTTTTGAATCAAATAAAATGAAACTACTTACCTATAAAACAGCTGATACAGAGCCCCGTTTGGGATTTATCCACAACAACCAAGTTATCGATATGGAAGACTTTGGCGAAATATCCAATTTTCCATTGCCAAATGATATGCTAGACTTAATTGATATGGGTTTTGAAATCATAGCGGAAATTACAGAAATGATTTCAGAAACTCCAGAGAATTTCTTTCAAGAGATTTCGTATGAAATGGATGAAGTTACCATCCTCGCTCCTATTGAAAAACCTAGAAAAAACATTATAGGAATTGGATTGAATTACACCGAACACGTTGCCGAAAGTGCTAGAACATTAGACACTACCGGAAAATTACCTCAAAAACCGATCATTTTTTCCAAACCACCTACCACGGTCACAGCTACAAACACAGATATAATTAAAAACACCAAACTAACTGAACAATTAGATTGGGAAGTAGAATTGGCTGTGGTGATAGGAAAAAAAGGAAAGTATGTAACTAATGTAGATGCTCTGGATTATGTATTTGGTTATACCGTTATTAATGATATTTCGGCACGTGATTGCCGCCGAGAAGGCCAATGGATTGTATCTAAAGGGCAAGATACTTTTGCTCCTATGGGACCCTATTTGGTGACTAAAGACGAAATTGAAAATCCACATAATTTGAATCTATCATTAAAGGTAAATGGGGTTGAAAAACAAAATTCCAATACTAAATTCTTGTTGTTTAATATCAACGATTTGATTGAAGATTTGAGCATTGTGTTTACTTTAGAACCAGGCGATATCATTGCCACAGGTACACCAGCAGGAGTTGGTGCCGGACGAAACCCTCAAGAATGGCTGTATGATGGCGATGTAATTGAGGCTACAGTGGAAGGGATTGGAACTATTGTAAATACCGTGAAAGAAATTTAATTATATATTCACAAACTCAGTTTTAAGGAATTATAATAATTTTAAAAATTTCTTAAATCTGTGTTCCAAAAAAAATAAAAATGAAATACAGAATAGGACAAATAGTTCCCTCATCCAACGTGACGATGGAAACCGAAATACCAGCTATTTTTAGAGCTAGAGAAACCATATTACCAGAGCGTTTTACGTTTCACAGTAGTAGAATGCGAATGAAGAAAGTCACTAAAGAAGAACTTGAAGCCATGGATGCCATGAGTTTGAAATGTGCCCAAGAACTTTCTGATGCACATGTAGATGTTATGGGATATGCTTGTTTGGTTGCTATCATGAGTATGGGTAGAGGTTATCATTGTGTATCGGAAGTAAATTTGCACCAAGAAACAGTGGCCAACGACTTCCCTACTCCTATTGTGACCTCGGCTGGTGCATTGATTAATGGTTTGAAAGTTTTGGGTGCGAAACAAATATCGATTATTACACCGTACATGAGACCTTTAACCGATATTGTGGTAGATTATATCGAACATCAGGGGATTAAAGTGAAACAAAGTATCGCTTTAGAAATTCCAGATAATCTGGAAGTCGCATCACAAAACCCGATGAACTTATTAGAAATCTACAAACAATTAGATCTAACCGATGTTGATGTTTTAGTTGCCTCAGCTTGTGTACAAATGCCATCGTTGGAAGCTGTCGATTTGATTCAGGCAGAATGTGGAATTCCCGTTACTTCTGCAGCGGTTTGTACGACCTATGAAATGATGAAAAAATTAGGAATTGAAGCCAAATCGGCTGTTGGTGGAGCGTTGTTGAATGGAACCTATTAATTGAATAAGATTAAAACACTTTTAGTACGCGTTCACTCAAATATTGGCAATAGGTTCTCCATATAACGTTTAAATAAATATAACCTATCTTTGCCAAGGAAATTTCTTGACACCAAAGAAGCAAGACGAAGATAGTTATGACATTCAACGATTTAAATTTATTAAAAAACATACAACAAGCTTTAGCCGAAGAAGGATACGAAACGCCAACTCCAATTCAACAGCAAGCCATTCCAATAATTTTAGTAGGAACTGATTTAGTGGGTTGTGCACAAACAGGTACGGGAAAAACTGCGGCTTTTGCCATTCCAATTATCAATTCATTACACCGATTAGTTGGCTCTTCTGCTAAAAGAAAATTTATTAGAACATTAGTGGTTACTCCAACTCGCGAGCTGGCTATACAAATAGACGAAAGTTTCAATACCTACGGAAAATATACCAATATTCGTTCTATGGTGATTTTTGGTGGAGTAAGCCAGGTGCCACAAGTGGATCAATTAAAAAAAGGAATTGATATTCTTATTGCAACTCCCGGGAGACTTTTAGATTTACACAAACAAGGATTTATAAATTTAGACCATTTACATTTTTTAGTATTGGATGAAGCCGATCAGATGTTGGATATGGGATTCATTAATGATGTTAAGAAAATCGTTAAACTAACACCCGATAATCGACAAACGCTTTTATTTTCGGCAACCATGCCCATTGCAATTCGCGAATTAGCGGATACTTTTTTAACCAAGCCAAAATATGTTTCAGTAACCCCAATCTCATCAACAGCCGAAACTGTAAATCAAAAGGTTTATTTTGTTGGAAAAGAAGACAAAAGAAAATTGTTATACCATATTATTAGAAACGACAAGATTGATAACGTCTTGGTTTTTACCAGAACCAAGCACGGAGCTGATAATGTGGTTAAAGCTTTAAAGAAAAACGGCGTTACCGCAGAAGCCATTCATGGCGATAAATCTCAAAATGCGCGACAACGTGTTTTAGATGCCTTTAAAAACAAAGAAATATCAGTGTTGGTAGCAACAGATATTGTCGCACGAGGTATTGATATTGAAAGTTTACCTAATGTAATCAATTTTGATATTCCAAATATTTCAGAAACGTACGTGCACCGAATTGGTAGAACCGGGAGAGCTGGAAATAGTGGCTTAGCCATATCGTTTTGTGCTCAAGACGAACAACCGTATTGGAAAGACATTGAAAAATTAATTAAAATCAGTGTAAAAATAGAAAAAGACCATCCCTATCCTTACACTGAAGTTGCCCCAAATCCGGATGCTAAACCTGATTTAAGAAATAAGAAAAAAGAAAATACTCCTAAATCAAGAAAATCAGAGGCATCCAAACAAAATAAAAAACGTTGGTATTAGTTCTTGTTTGAATATGATTACTACTTCCGATATACATCATACACCAACGGCATTAGACTATATTGTTACATTTTTAAATTTTAATATAAATAATTTATAATGAGTTTAATAGTATTATTTACTTGAAGTTTTTATCTAGGTTTAAAATGCTATACTAAAGAATTTTAAATGAATCATACTTTCCATTTAAAATGTCTTATTTAAAACTCGTTTTTCAATCCTAAAATTAAAACCAAAGCAAATTGGCACTTTGGTCAATTAATTTTATCTTTGCCGCTTCAAATTATTATACGCAAACTATGAAGATTTCATACAACTGGCTGAAACAATTTTTAAAAATAGACGCTCCATCCGAGGACATTTCTACAATTTTAACCGATTTAGGACTTGAAGTCGAAATGATTGAAAGATATCAATCTATTAAAGGAGGTCTGGAAGGGGTTTTGGTTGGTCATGTGCTAACATGTGAAAAACATCCAGATGCTGATCGACTTAAAATCACAACTGTCGATTTAGGGAATGGAACTCCAGTTCAAATTGTATGTGGTGCGAGTAATGTTGCGGCTGGACAAAAAGTGCCTGTTGCTACTATTGGAACCAAACTTTTTGATAAACATGGTGTAGAATTTGAAATTAAAAAAGGTAAAATTCGCGGGCAGGAAAGTCACGGCATGATTTGCGCCGAAGACGAATTAGGATTGGGAACTAGTCACGATGGAATCATGATTTTGGATGAAACACTAAAACCTGGAACTCCTGCTGCTAAAGTCTTTAATATTGAAAATGATGAAGTTTTTGAAATTGGTTTAACCCCAAACCGTGCTGACGCTATGTCGCACATGGGTGTAGCTCGTGATTTGCGGGCCGCTCTCATTCAAAAAAATGCATCGTTAGAATTAATTACACCATCGGTGTCCAAATTTAAAGTGGACAAACGCATTTTAAAAATAGATGTAAATGTAGTGGATTCAAAGTTAGCTCCCAGATATTGTGGAGTTACTATTTCAGGAATTACAATAAAACCCTCACCATCATGGTTGCAGAACCGTTTAAAAGCCATTGGATTGACTCCAAAAAACAATATCATTGACGTTACTAATTATGTTTTACATGAATTAGGACAACCTTTACATGCCTTTGACGTGGCAATGATTCACGGTAAAGTCACGGTGAAAACGGTGGCTAAAGGAACAAAATTTGTGACACTTGATGATGTTGAACGAACCTTACATGAAGAAGATCTAATTATTTGCGATGATAAAGGTCCGTTGTGCATGGCAGGAGTTTTTGGTGGAAAAAATTCAGGCGTGACCGAAAACACGTCCACGATATTTCTAGAAAGTGCCTATTTCAATCCAGTGACTATTCGTAAAACGGCAAAACGACACGGATTAAGCACTGATGCTTCCTTTCGTTTTGAAAGGGGAATTGATCCTGAAATTACGGAATATGCACTTAAACGTGCTGCTTTATTAATTCAAGAAGTTGCCGGTGGCGAAATAACATCTGATATTATTGATTTATATCCAAAGAAAATAGAAGATTTTGTAATGGAAACAGATTTTTGTACAATAAAACAGGAATCAATTGCCTTCGAATTATGTTACTTTCAAAGTATGATAGTAAAGCATATAGATTTGGTTAATAGAAGATTAATACTTAAAGAAACAATACCAGCAAGCGAAAAGATTTACTCTATTTTTGAAACTTATACCGAATGGATTACTAAAGGTAAAATGCGTCCAAACGTAGAACTGGGTAAAAGAGTAAATATTACAACCGATCAATTTCATTTGATTATTGACTGGGAGATCTCTAATCATACAGCTGATGTGGACATGCTTATACCACTTGTAGACAGATTAATTGCAAAATACAAAATACAAAGTCTAAGTGCAGACAAGGGTTACTTCAAAAAAGATTATAAAGAACTGGTGGCCTTATTTATACCAAAAGTTGTAATACCAAAAAAAGGAAAATTAAGCGTTACAGAAAAAGAAGAGGAATCCGAC
>CAZSZH010000099.1:0-5250 GCA_964610785.1 uncultured Flavobacterium sp.
GCGAAGAACAAGCATTAAAACAATTTAAAGCACATTTCTCGCTTAAGAGGTAAATCAACCGTAATTAATAAAGGATTCCAATTGGAATCCTTTATTAATTTAATATCCCAAATAAATTTTATTACATTTGAATAAATAAACAATAATGTATAAGACGATCATTTATATAGCTTTTGGAGGTGCAATTGGTAGTGTATTGCGCTACCTAACATCTGTATTGGTTAATAAATATTGGGCAAATCAATTTCCTCTTGCAACATTAATTACTAATGTTTTAGGATGCTTTATTATAGGATTTTTGATAGGAATATTAGAAAAAAATAATTTAGCAAATAGTAATTTGAAATGGTTTTTAATTACTGGTTTCTGCGGTGGATATACCACATTTTCTACTTTTAGCAATGAAAATTATAATCTTTTTCAATCTAATAACTCCTTTGTTGGTTTTAGTTATATTTTTTTTAGCGTTATACTAGGAATTTTTGCAGTTTGGTTAGGCCTTTTTGTTTCTAAATAACTTTTTTTAAAACAAAAAAATGTAATTTCGCACCCATGAACGAAAAAGACATTCAAGGCATTATTCAATTATTGGCAACTCCAAAAAAAATTGCGATCATTCCACACCGCAGTCCCGATGGAGATGCCATGGGTTCTACGCTTGGATTGTATCATTTTCTTTTAAAATTAAATCACCAACCAGTAATCATTGCGCCAAATAATTTTCCCAATTTTCTAGCTTGGTTGCCCGCTTCAGAAACAGTTTTAGTCTATGAAAACGATCGTATAAATTGTACAAAAATTCTACAAGAAACCGAACTGGTTTTTACATTAGATTTTAATGCGTTGCATCGAACAGGTGAAATGGAACAAGTGTTGAACAAACTTATCGTCCCGATGATAATGATTGATCATCACCAGTCGCCTGACACTTATGCAGCATTTACATATTCAGATACTGCATTTGGTTCTACTTGTGAAATGATTTACAACTTTATTGGTTTTCTAGACAAAAAATCCTTAATAGACAAAACCATAGCCACCTGTCTGTATACAGGAATCATGACCGATTCAGGGCAATTTCGTTTCCCAAAAACTACAGGAACAACACATAGAATTGTTGCCGAGTTTATTGATTTAGGGGTGAACAATTCGGAGATTCCTACTTTGATTTTTGACAACAATTCCTACGATAGATTGCAACTGTTGGGTAGAGCCTTACAAAATATGAAAGTCCTTTTTGATAAAAAAACTTCTTATATTGCGCTTTCTCAAAATGAATTAGACGAATTTCATTATATTAAAGGCGACACAGAAGGTATTGTAAATTATGGTTTAACGATAAAAGGTATTATTTTTGCAGCTATTTTTATTGAACATCGTGATGAAAATATTATCAAAATATCTTTCCGTTCACAAGGGAATTTTGATGTCAATCAATTTGCTAGAGAACATTTTAATGGAGGAGGACATATCAATGCAGCTGGGGGAAAATCGTATGATTCTTTGACAAATACAATTAAAAAATTTGAAAAAATCATTTCAACCATCACAATTTAATCTATGAAAAAAATAAAATTTGGAGTGGTTTTATTTAGCGCTGTATTGCTGTTTGTAAGTTGTAAACAGCAACAAGCGCGAATGCCCATTTCGCATTCTTCTGGTACTTTTATGAAAGAATCCGCGGAGCGAAATAAAAAATTAGTAAGAGGAGAAGAAGGAAAGATTGACTCCATAATAAAAAGTAATCCCAATATCAAATACATTGCCTCCCAAAAAGGCTATTGGTACTATTACGAAAATAAAAATGACAAAGATACTCTTCATCCCAAAAAAGGAGATATTGCCAACTTTGACTATGAAATAAAAGACCTTCAAGGAAAAGTAATTTATTCACAATTGGAATTACAACCACAATCATATATTGTTGATAAACAAAACATCATGATGGGACTGCGACACGGAATAAAATTGATGCGAAAAAACGAAAAAGTCACCTTCTTGTTTCCTTCTCACATGGCGTATGGATATCACGGTGATAATAGACGAATTGGCACTAACGAACCATTAATATGTACCGTTACTTTAACTGATTTCAAACCCGTAAATAAAACTACTCAAGAATAATTTAAAAATGAAAAGATTACTTAGCATTGCCTTTATGATGATTACCTTACTTCTTGTGAGCTGCAAAGGTAAAAATCACAATAACTTATCTGACGGACTCTATGCCGAAATTGAAACTGCAAAAGGAACAATTTTAGTACAATTAGAATACACTAAAGCGCCCATAACTGTGGCTAATTTTGTATCACTTGCCGAGGGCACAAATTTTTATGTAACCGAAACTTATAAGAGAAAACCACTTTATGATGGATTAAAATTTCATCGGGTAATTTCAAAAGCTAATGGTGATGCCGAAGATTTTATGATTCAAGGAGGTGACCCCTTAGGTAATGGATCAGGTGATGCCGGATACAAATTTAAAGATGAAATATCTGATTTAAAATTTGATAAAGGTGGCTATTTGGCGATGGCTAATTCTGGCCCTAGTACTAACAGTTGTCAATTTTTTATTACAGTAAAAGAAACACCATGGTTGGATGGAAAACATACCATATTTGGTCATGTGATTGAAAAAGGAATGGATGTTGTTAATAAAATCAAAGTAGACGATGCTATTAAATCTATTAAAATAATTAGAAAAGGAGAAGCAGCCAAAAAATTTGATGCAGCAAAAACTTTTAATGATTATTATAAAACAGAAGCAGAAAATCAAAAGAAACAAGCCGAAATCGCTGCTGAATTGTCTAAAAAAGCAGCAGCTACTAAGTTGGCTTTTTTTGCTCAAATGAAGGTTGGTGCAACCAAATCATCTACGGGATTAGTGTATAATATATATTCAAAAGGAAGCGGCAAAAAACCTGCAAATGGAACTCGTGTGGCTGTAATATACTCGGGGTTTTTGGAAAACGGAACTCTATTTGATAGTAATTCAGAAGAAGTAGCCAAAGCTTACGGGAAATATGACCAACAAAGAGCAGCTCAAGGGGGCTACAATCCGATACCTTATGAATTTGGCTCTAAAGGAAGAATGATTCCTGGCTTTGAAGAAGGACTTGCTAAAATGAATAGTGGCGATAAGGCCCTATTGTTTATTCCCTCTAATTTAGCCTATGGTGAAAATGGTGCTGGAAATGTGATTCCGCCTAATGCAAATATTATCTTTGAAGTTCAAATACTTGATAAATAATAAATAACCAAAAATTAAACTGATTAAAACAAAAACAATGAAAATGAAATTTAAAATCGTCTTGTTATTTTTTCTAGGAATGACAATAGCTAACGCACAAACGAAAAAACCAGCGACCAAAAAACCAACTGCTACAGCGGTGGCGGTTAAACCACAATTTACAGTGTCCAAGCCAGCACCACCCGCTATTGACACTAAAGAAGGGATTTTCGCTGAAATTGAAACAGCAAAAGGTAAAATTGTTATCAAATTAGAATACCAAAAAACACCAGTTACTGTAGCTAACTTTATTTCTTTGGCTGAAGGAAACAATCCACAAGTTGGGGAGAAATTTAAAGGAAAACACTTCTATGATGGATTGAAGTTTCACAGAGTTATTTCTAAATTAAATGGAGATCAACAAGATTTTATGATTCAAGGTGGCGATCCTGATGGAACAGGACAAGGAGGGCCGGGTTATGCTTTTAAAGATGAAATCACTGACGCAAAATTTGATCGCGCTGGAATTTTAGCTATGGCAAATGCTGGTCCGAAAACTAATGGTTCTCAATTTTTTATAACGATTGTTCCAACCGACTGGCTAACAGGTAAACATACAATTTTTGGATATGTCGTTTCTGGAATGGATGTCGTTAATAAAATACTGAAAGACGATGTTATGACTAAAGTAACTATTACTAGAAAAGGAGATCAAGCAAAGAAATTTGATGCTGCTAAAACATTTAAAGATTATTTTGCTGGTAAAGCAGACGATGATAAAAAACAAGCTGCTATTGATGAAGATAACAAGAAAAAGCAAGCTGACATTGAAGCACAAAAGAAAGCTGAGTATACTGCAAAATTTAGAACTGTAATGGCTTCTAAAGTAACCGAACTAAATACAGCAAAACAAACAGCTACTAAAACTGCCTCAGGTCTACAATATGTAATCACTAAAAAAGGTACAGGTGTAAAACCTACTGATGGTGCTACTGTTTTAATCAATTATGCGGGCTATTTAGAAGATGGGACACTATTTGATAGCTGTATCGAAAATGTGGTTAAACAATATGGTAAATTTGACGAGAACAGAGCAAAAGCCAACGGATACCAACCAATGCAAGCACAGGCTGGTAAATACCAATTCATCCCTGGATTTGTAGAAGGGTTGAATGCAATGTCATTTGGGGATAAAGCTACAATTTTTATACCTTCCAATTTAGGATATGGAGAAAGAGGTGCTGGTGGTGTAATTCCGCCGAATGCCAATATCATTTTTGAAGTAGAATTATTAGAGGGTCCTGCTAAACAAGCGACTCCAGTGATGGAAGAGAAATAAGCAGACATCTCAAAGCAAAAAAAAGGCACAAAAGATTTAGTTCTTTTGTGCCTTTTTCAATATCTATTATCAATTACTTTTTAAACTTCCAATCAAATTCATCCTTGTCATTAATAATGGCGCCAATTTCTAAGCGAATTACAGCATCAAATTCTGATTGTAAAATCAACCAGTTACTTTCGTTAAAATGATTTTCAGTAGAATCAAAATCCTCTTGTTCCCATATTTTAAAAGGAAGTTCTTGTTTTAGTTCAGTTATATCTCTTCCAATTACCGCTTTATCTAGCAAAGTCACTTCTGGGTTTGACGTAATTATATAACCCAAGCGATAATCTTCATCTTGATAAAATGTTAATCGCAATTTAGATTTGTTGTATAAAAAAATGATGTTATTATCATCATCTTCAAAGTGTTTATCTGGTGAACCATAAATTGCTATTACGTCTTTTTGTTTCATTCCAAATAGCAATTGATCAATACCGTTTTTTGGAGTTAATTTCATAAGATATATTTGATTACAAAGATCGAAAAGATTTTAAAAGAAATAACATTAGATTATTTAATTTTACTTTCGTAAGGAATTTAATTAAAAAAAAACACTCTATACTACCAGATTAAAACTTACTTGTCGTCTAAAAAAAAGAATCAAGAAAAATTGATAGAGAAACTAAAAGCCAAAGAT
>CAZSZH010000100.1:0-5104 GCA_964610785.1 uncultured Flavobacterium sp.
CATTGTTTGCACGTGTTGGTGGTGGTATTTATACCAAAGCTGCCGATGTAGGTGCTGACCTTGTAGGTAAAGTAGAAGCGGGTATTCCAGAGGATGATCCGCGTAACCCTGCTACTATTGCAGATAACGTAGGTGATAATGTAGGTGACGTTGCCGGGATGGGTGCCGATTTATTTGGTTCTTATGTAGCGACAGTTTTAGCTGCTATGGTTTTAGGTAACTATGTTATCAAAGATATGGGTGGAAATCTTAAAGATGCTTTCGGTGGAATTGGACCCATTTTATTACCAATGTCAATAGCTGGTTTTGGAATTTTGTTCTCGATTATCGGAACCATGTTGGTAAAAATTTCAAGTGATGATGCTAAAGAAGCTCAAGTTCAAAAAGCATTAAATATTGGAAATTGGGTTTCTATTGTTTTAACTGCTATTTCTTGTTATTTCTTAGTAAAATTCATGTTGCCAGAAACTATGAAAATGGGATTCTTTGGTGAAGGATTGAAGGATATCTCTTCTATGAGAGTGTTCTATGCAACTTTAATCGGATTAGTGGTTGGTGGAGCTATATCTTCTGTAACCGAATATTATACAGGTTTAGGTACAAAACCAGTTTTGGCAATTGTACAAAAATCTTCTACAGGAGCAGGAACTAACGTAATTGCTGGTTTAGCAACGGGTATGATTTCTACGTTCCCAACCGTCTTATTATTTGCTGGCGCTATATGGGCATCGTATGCTTTTGCTGGATTCTATGGTGTGGCTTTAGCAGCATCTGCTATGATGGCAACAACAGCAATGCAATTAGCAATCGATGCTTTCGGACCAATCTCTGATAACGCTGGTGGAATTGCTGAAATGAGTGAATTACCAAAAGAAGTTCGTACACGTACAGACATCTTGGATTCAGTAGGAAATACAACGGCTGCTACAGGAAAAGGTTTCGCAATCGCTTCTGCTGCATTAACGTCGTTAGCTTTATTCGCTGCTTATGTAACATTTACTGGAATTGATGGTATCAACATCTTCAAAGCGCCTGTGTTAGCAATGTTATTTGTGGGTGGTATGATTCCTGTGGTTTTCTCTGCTTTGGCAATGAATTCTGTAGGTAAAGCTGCGATGGATATGGTATATGAAGTACGTCGTCAGTTTAAAGAAATTCCAGGTATTATGGAAGGAACTGGCAAACCAGAATATGGTAAATGTGCGGAGATTTCTACTAAAGCGGCATTACGTGAAATGATGTTGCCAGGAGTTTTAACTATTGGTTTCCCTATTGCAATCGTATTATTAGGTAAATTAGTTTATGGAGACAACAACCAATTAATCGCTGAAATGTTAGGTGGTTATATGGCTGGAGTAACCGTTTCAGGTGTACTTTGGGCGGTGTTCCAAAACAACGCAGGTGGTGCTTGGGATAATGCTAAAAAATCATTCGAAGCAGGTGTTGAAATCAATGGTGAAATGACATACAAAGGTTCTGATGCTCACAAAGCAGCCGTAACAGGAGATACAGTTGGAGATCCATTTAAAGATACTTCAGGTCCATCGATGAACATCTTAATTAAATTGACTTGTTTGATCGGATTAGTGATCGCTCCAATTTTAGGAAGTGGTGTAGCTCCAGAAAAGAAAGAAGTGAAATGCACTATGGAAATGAAATCATCTTGCTCAGAAGATATGGGTAAATGCGACATGTCTAAATGTGCAACAATGACCAAAGATCAGTGCGCTAAAATGTGCGATAGTCTTAAATGTACTCCGGATCAAAAAGAAGCTTGTTTATCTCACTACGATGCTAACGGAAAATTTGTAGCTACAACAGGAAAAGAAGGAGAAGGAAAATCGTGTTGTGCTAAAGACGAGAAAAATGTAAAAGTAGAAATGACCAACGAAAATGGTAAAGCAAAAGCTACTGTTACCACCACAGAAAAAGGAAAAGCTTCTACTCAAACTTTTGAAGGTTCACTTGAAGAAGTAAAAGCTAAAGTAGGTGCTTTAAAATAAAACTTTACTATATTGAATATGAAATGCCTCACTTTCGTGAGGCATTTTTTTTGTCCTAAAAAAAGAAATTCAGGGAAATCACTAATTTTCAATCGTCGATAACGACAATAAATATGCATACTATATCGATAAAAAGTTGTAGTTTATTGTTAAATAGTAGGAATTAGGAATTTATGCAGGATTGCCGAATGATTTAGAAGTTATTTTGTTAGTTTTGTTATGAAATTGCTGGCGAGCACGGATGGCAAATCCTCTTTATCGGGCGCTCCTAAATTTTTTAAAATATTCCCATGAAAATTAAATTGTTTATCATTGGCCTAGCTATTTCTTTGATGAGTACTAAATGTGCTGAAAAGTATGTTTATATTTCATTTGAAAATAAGACTAATAGAAATGTAATGCTTTCTTGTACAAAAAATAAAGACTCATTGGAAAAAAATATAATTTCAAAGCATTTCTCGCACGATTCTAGATTTAAATATTTACAAAAGCATACTTTGAAGAAAGATAGTTTTCCAGAATCAGGTTTAGGTTCGTATTCACATATTAAGCCCAATTTTTATACTTTTTATTTTTTACGAGTTATTAAATATGATTCTATTAAAAAAAATATGTTTTTGAAAAGAAATATGACAGCATTAATATAAGTGAAGATAAAATTAGAATTGGAGAAGGTCATAAAAATTCCCTGATATATGATGGAAAAAAGATTGTTTTTAAATCAATTTAGTAACATTTGGGTTCAATTGGAGATAATTATTGGACAGAAACGTGGGCTAATCATTTAACTACCAATTATTTTGGTACTATTTTTTCTCAATCCGATAAATATCCAGCTTTTCCACTGTCATTTTTTAACTTTTTTAAATTTTTAGTAGTTAACCATTTATAATATCCCACAACGGATAGCGCGGAATTGCATTCCGTGCCCATAAAGAGAATAAAAACACAAAACTACAACCTAAAAAAAAGTTGTAGTTTTTTTATTAAATTTGTTAAAAGCCATAAGCATGTCAACCAAATATAAAGCCACAACATCAGAAGAAGCCTATTTTGTAACTATAACAACAGTAGGTTGGATTGATATTTTTACACGACTAAATCAGAAATACAACATCATAAACGGATTAAATTATTGCACACAAAACAAAGGTTTAAAAATTTATGCCTATGTCATTATGAGTATTCACATTCATTTATTGTGCAAAGCAACTAATGGTTTTATTCTATCAGATGTAATTAGGGACTTTAAGAAATTTACGTCAAAGAAAATCATACAAACCTGTATTGAAGAGCCAGAAAGCAGAAGAGAATGGATGTTACATTATTTTCAAAAAGCATGTGCACATTTAAAAAGAGAACAAAATTACAAAGTATGGCAAGATGGTTATCATGCCGAGCTTGTTGAAAGTAATTGGTTTATAAAACAAAAAGTTAATTATATTCATAATAATCCTGTAAAGGAGAAAACGGTTGTCTTGGCAGAAGATTATTATTTTAGTTCAGCTAGAAATTATGCAGGTTTAGATAATGATTTAGAAGTTATTTTGTTAAATTTGTTTTGATATTGATTGTGGGCACGGATTGCAAATCCGTGCCGACAAAGACAATAAACACAGAGAAACTACAATAACAAAAAGTTGTAGTTTGTTGGTAATAAATAGTTAGATTCAATAAATTATTTTGTTAGATTTGTTTTAAAGATGATGGCGGGCACGGATTGCAAATCCGCGCTATCGGGAGTCTGATTTATATTTTTATTCATCAAAAAAATCAAATTTTTATACTTTTTATTTTTTACGAGTTATTAAATATGATTCTATTAAAAAAAAATATGTTTTTGAAAAGAAATATGACAGCATCAATATTAGTGAAGATAAAATTAGAATTGGAGAGGGTCATAAAAATTCTTTGATATATGATGAAAAAAAGATTATTTTTAAATCAATATAGAATACTATTCACTTATGCTTCACATTAATAAAAATAAAATAGCTATTTTACGAAATCTCCTCTACAATTAATGTCGCCGTTTTATGACTCGCTCCTACTCCACCGAGTTTTTGTTCAAGTTCGTCGTATTTTGACAATACTAGACTTCGATTTTTATCGTCTAGAATCTTGGTTAATTCAGCTTTAATTCTTTTAGGATTACAATTGTCTTGGATCAATTCGGTTACGACTTCTTCATCCATAATTAAATTAACCAATGAAATGTATTTCAGTGTAATAATGCGTTTCGCAATTTGATAGGATATCCAACTTCCTTTGTAACACACTACTTCGGGAACTTTAAATAAAGCGGTTTCCAAAGTTGCCGTTCCAGAAGTAACCAAAGCCGCCGTTGCATTAGATAATAAATCATACGTTTTATTAGAAATAAACTTGATATTTTTCCCTTTTAGAAAAGGCTCATAAAAAGAATATTCTTGACTAGGCGCTCCAGCAATGACAAACTGATAATCGGGAAAATCATGAACAACACTCAACATCAAAGTAAGCATCACGGCAATTTCTTGCTTACGGCTGCCAGGAAGAATAGCAATAATGGGTTTATCATCGAGATTATTTTGTGTTCTAAACAAAAGTGCATCGACTGTCGTTCTGTTGTGAATAGCATCAATTAATGGATGACCCACAAACTCCACTGGAAACTGATGTTTCTTTTCGTAGAAGTCTTTTTCAAAAGGAAGAATAACGTAGAGTTTATCAAAATCGCGTTTAATGGCTTTAATTCTACTTTCCTTCCAAGCCCAAATTTGAGGAGAAATATAATAGTGCGTTTTGATTCCTTTTTGTTTTGCCCATTTGGCAATCCGCATATTAAATCCCGGATAATCAATAAAAATAATCACATCCGGTTGAAATTGTTCAATATCCGCTTTGCAGAATTTAATATTATTGAAGATAGTTTTTAAATTAGAAACCACTTCGGCAAAACCCATAAATGCCAATTCGCGATAATGTTTTACCAAAGTACCGCCAACATTTTGCATCAAATCACCTCCCCAAAAACGAATATCAGCCTTGGCGTCTTCTTGAAACAATGCTTTCATTAAATTGGAGCCGTGCAAATCTCCCGATGCTTCTCCAGCTATAAT
>CAZSZH010000101.1:0-4776 GCA_964610785.1 uncultured Flavobacterium sp.
CGGGAGTGGTGGTGGTTGACAGTTGACGGCCTTGGGTTCCTAAGGTAATGACGGGGACGGAGAAGGACCAGTTGGTGTTACGTCCGGAGTCCTGGAGGCCTGTATAAGCTTGAGCATTGATCGTCGTACTGCTGGTGTTGTAGGAGTCCTGGACATCCAGGTAACTAAACACTCGTGGGCCGTCGGGTTCGAAGCGCCAGGATTGACCGGGAGTGGTCGACCGGAGAGTCAAAGGCATGGTACTCGTACCTTGGAGGGTGGTGGTGCCAGTGATCACCAGGTTACCACCAGTACCGAAGGTGAGAGAGGTGGGGACGGTGGTGGAGCCGGCAACAAGGGAGGCGAAGGTAGTTGTACCAGCAAGGGAGATGGTGGAGGAGGTGCCGGACAGAATCAATGTTGTTGAAGCGGCTTGGAGAGTTCCGGTGGCAACAGTGAGATTACCAGGAAGTGTAAAGATGGTATTACCACCAGCATATAGGGTTGCCACTTCGGAGTCAGAAAGGGCCCTATTATAAATACGAACGTCGTCTACGATCCCATTAAATTTTCTAATAGCAGCGTAATCATCCCAACCTATTTTAATAAAATCATCTACTGACATTGAACCAGAAAGAGTTCCAGCGGAAGTTGTTTTAGTGGTGTTAACATACAATTTAACATAATCACCAGATGCCCATGTACCTACTAAATGATACCACTGACCAGTATTTAAAGCGGCTGATGAAGCAGCTGTATAAGTAGTAGTATTATTAGCATAAAAATTTATTTTTTTTGATACTGCCGTACTACCAGCTAAACCAAAAACATGATTGCCAACTCCACTCATGTAAACAATTCCCGGATAATCGTTAGTAAAAGCGGAAATATATATCCAAGCACTCATAGAAAAAGCGGTAAAACCATTTGCTAGTGTAGATGAGGCGGTTTGCACGTAACCATTTGAACCATCAAGTAGAAAGGCTTTGCCATACCTGCCATTAGCATACCCCATTCCACCATTTAATGTTCCATGATTTATTCCAATACTATCTTGCGCATTATTGTCAGCGTTCCAATATGATATTAAGCTTGTGTTTGTAGCTGCGGGACTAGAAAAAGATACTATATCAGCATTAGAATCTGTAAAATTAACTTTTAGATTTTGATATGGGATCAATGAGTTAACATAGTATGTATCAGCTGCGCCATTTCCATTACCCACATAAGTCACTGTTGAACCAGTATTCAAGACCGGTGTCGTAAAATTTTCATTACCCTGAATTTGTAATTCCCCACCGTTATTTATGGTAGTAGTTGCTAAAAGATTTTTACCATTTAGATACAGAGCACCAGAATTTACAGTAACAGTAGCTGCGGCACCAGAGCTATTATAAGCTGTCTGTAAAGAAACCTTACCGGCAGTTTTATTTATAGTTAAAGATGGTAAAACGCTTCCAGAAGTGATAGTAATATTTTGATCACTACTACTTGCCATGATTAATGACATTAATGCTCCACCAAAATATGTTTGAGCAGCTGGAGTGACTACCAAGTTACCATTGATAGTTAAAGTTTTAGCCACATTAGCTAAAGTACCAGAGGTGAGAGTAAAATCTTGAACTGTCATATTACCACCGAGAGTCAAAGAGTTAGCCGCACTTTTGTTAAGGACAATTGAACCGCCAAAATTAGTCAGGGTTGTTGTGGCATTAACAGATCCATTAAAGGTAACAGTCTTCCCGGTCATATCAAAAGTCCCCAATTGAGTAAAGCTGCCATTTAGGCTTATGCTTGTTCCAACATAAGTAGTTGTGGCTCCGGTATTATTAATAAAACTAAAATAACTACCGGAAAATAATGTCGTGTAGACCCAACCAGAACCATTATGAGTAATAACGCCATTGTTTACAAGTGAAGCACTAGCACCATGATTACCGAATGAGTTTTGTATTGTCCAAATTCCGGAATTAATATAAATCGTTCCGTTATTGGTAAGTATGCCGGTATTATTCAATGACGGGTCCATATAAGTATTAGGGCTGTCACCCAAATTAATATAAGTGCCAGTGGCAATAGTAAGATTTCCACTGACTGCTTTATTTATAATTGCCGTCGAACTAGCTAATGAATTACCAGCAGTGATGGTTTGATTCCCAAGGGCATTAAAAGTAACAGTCTTCCCAACCAAATTAAAAATTCCGCTTTGTGTAAAACTGCCACCAAAGGAAACGGCTGTTCCAGTATAGTTGACAACACCACTGGCAGTATTAGTAAAATTAAAATTATTACCAGCGACTGTCCCTATAAAAACCCAACCACTACCATTATGAGTTATCGTGCCGTTATTAACAAAACCAGAATCTTGGTTTCCAGCAGAATAATTATTTTGCAAAGTCCACGTTCCAGAATTCACAACAATCGTCCCATTATTTGTTAAAGTGCTAGCCCAAATAGTTGTAGTCGGACTGCTACCTAAATTTATGGAGGTGCCAGTAGCAATAATAAGCGGTCCGTTAATAATTGAAGTTCCGCCAAGAGTCCTATTATTAGCACTAACTGTTTTAACAGCACTAGTATTAAAATTTATCGTTTTCCCCGTCAAATCAAAGATACCGTTTTGGGTAAAATTACCAATTGTTGTGATTGTAGTACCGGCATAAGTAATAGTCCCATTATTAACAAGGTCTATGGCGTTATTACTATTGCCGGTCATGACCCAACCTGAACCGTTATGAGTAATGGTGCCATTATTAGTCAGTGTAATAGACATGTTGTTGGAACCAAAGGTGTTTGTCATTGTCCAAATTCCGGAATTTATAATTATTGTTCCGTTATTTGTAATATTTCCATAACCGTTATAGGCCGGACTTATTGGAGTGTTGGGACTATTACCTAAATTTATAGAAGTGCCACTAGCAATGGTAAAGTTTCCACTATTTGCCGTGTTCCTAGTAATCACGACAAAGCCATTCAAAGCACCGTTTACTGTAACAGTTTGATCCGCTACACTATTAAACGTCGTTGTGGCAAAAGTAGAAGTTCCCACTCCGGTTTGAGAAAGGTTTCCGCCAATGGTAACTGCGATAACACCAGTGGTCATAGTACCGGTATTTGTGATATTTCCGTTAACCGATAATGAAGTTAAATATGGGGCAGAAAAAGTTCCATTATTAGTTAAATTACCACTATTGATATTAATAATACCTCCATTGTCAGTAATCGTCCCAGAATTAGTAATGGAACTACTATTCAGCGTCCACGTACCGGTCGCCATTGTGAAAGTGGCACCAACACCATTAGTAAGGTCGATTCCATAACCTGAAAGATGTGTAAAAATTAAACCGCTTCCATTATGAATGACCGTGCCATTATTATAAAAAGCGGAACGGTAATATGGACTAGTTATGGTCCATGTTCCGGAATTTACTGTAATTGTCCCATTATTAGTAAAAACAGAGGTCATGTTTCCACCAGCATATATACTAGTGTTAGGACTATCTCCCAAATAAATTGAAGTACCAGAAGCAACAGTAAAACCACCATCATTTGTAGTCTTTCCGATAATTACAGTTCCACCCAAGGCACCATTTGCAGTAACCACTGAGGTTCCATAGCCATTAAAAGTAACAGTCTTGCCAGTCAAATCAAAAGTTCCTAACTGAGTCAAATTCCCATTTATACTTATGTTTGTACCTGTATAAGTAGTAGTAGCACCGGCACCATTAGTAAAATCAATAGGGACACCTGCGGAGCTAGTAAAAACCCAGCCGGAACCGTTATGAACAATTATTCCATAATTATAGAAAGAGACTCGTGAACTATTACTTGTTAATGTCCACGTTCCGGAATTAACAGTGATCGTCCCCCTATTAGTAATACTACTAGCATTAATTGTGGTAACAGGATTATCTCCTAAATTGATAGCAGTACCTGTAGCTATTATAAAACCTGCATCACCAGCAGTTTTAGTAATCACCACCGTACCGCCCAACGCACCATTTGCAGTTACCACTGAAGCTCCAGACTGGCTATTTCCAGGGGTGGTAAATGTCACAGTCTTTCCGTTTAAATTAAAGGTACCGTTTTGAGTAAGACTGCCACTAATAGTTAATGTGGCTCCAGTATAATTAATTACTCCACTAACATTATTAACAATATTTAGAGGGAAACCGGTTGTTTGTGTAAATATCCAACCTGAACCGTTATGATTAATGGTTCCATTATTAATAAAACCACCATCATAGTAAACACTTATTACTGTCCAGGTTCCTGAATTAATTGTAACTGTTCCATTATTTGTAAAAGAAGCATTCATCCTACCTCCAGCATATATTCGAGTGGTTGGACTATCGCCTAGATTAATAGATGTACTGGAAGCTACTATAAAACCGCCGGTAGCTGTAGCTTTATTTATTACCACTGTTCCGTTTAAAACTCCATTTGTATTAATAGTTGAATCCCCGGCTCCATTAAAAGTAATCGTCCCACTCGTTGTTGTCCACTGACTAGCCGAAGTCAAAAGCAAGTTACCAGTGATAGTGACATTCGCATTCTGCGTAATGACTTTAGTATAGCCGGAAGTAGTTGAAGCAGTCAGGACAGAGAAAGCGGAGTCAATGAGAGCATTGTGATTACCAGTACCGGCACCATCAAAGATCGCGGTATCGCCAGCAACGGGGACGGATTGTCCACCAGCACCACCAGAAGAAGCCGCCCAGTTGGCAGTGGAATTTGTGCTGGCACCATCAACCGATCCCACCCAGTATCTGGTGACGGCCGCGAGAGCGTAATTAG
>CAZSZH010000102.1:0-4328 GCA_964610785.1 uncultured Flavobacterium sp.
CCGGAAGGGATTGAAACTGGATTTTTACCTATTCTTGACATCGTTTAACTTTTAATTAGTATACGTAACAAATTACTTCTCCACCAACATTCAATTGCTTAGCTTGTTTTCCTGTCATCAATCCTTTTGATGTAGAAACAATAGCAATACCTAAACCATTTAAGATTCTTGGTAATTTAGAAGCACCTGCGTACTTACGTAAACCTGGTTTACTAATTCTCTGAATATCTTTAATTACAGGCTCTTTCGTATCTTTATCATACTTTAAAGCAATTTTGATAGAACCTTGAATAGTTGTATCTTCAAATTTGTAACTTAAGATATATCCTTGATCGAATAAAATCTTTGTGATTTCTTTTTTAAGATTTGAAGCAGGAATTTCAACCACTTTGTGATTAGCTCTCACTGCATTTCTAACTCTCGTAAGATAATCTGCAATTGGATCTGTATACATGTGTATAAATTTGCGGTAACGGTTTTCAATAAAAACTATTTCTACTGAACCTGAAACCAGTTAAAATTAATTTTTACCAACTAGCTTTTTTAACACCTGGAATTAAACCTTGGTTAGCCATTTCACGGAAAGTAACACGCGATATTCCGAATTGACGCATATAACCTCTTGGTCTACCAGTAAGTTTACAACGATTGTGCAAACGAACAGGTGAAGCATTTTTTGGTAACTTTTGTAACCCTTCATAGTCTCCAGCCTCTAATAAAGCTTTTCTCTTTTCAGCGTATTTAGCTACCGTTTTCTCTCTCTTAACCTCACGGGCTTTCATTGATTCTTTAGCCATATCTTAATTCTTTTTAAAAGGTAAACCTAGTTCTGCTAATAATGATTTTGCTTCTTTGTCTGTTTGAGCAGAAGTTACAAAAGTAATATCCATACCTGAAATTTTGTTTACTTTATCAATATCAATTTCTGGGAAAATGATTTGCTCCAAAACTCCAAGATTGTAATTACCTCTTCCATCAAAACCAGTAGCTTTAATTCCACTAAAATCTCTTACACGAGGTAAAGCAGAAGTAATAAGTCTATCTAAAAACTCATACATTCTTTCACCACGAAGCGTAACTTTAGCTCCAATCGGCATTCCTTTTCTTAACTTAAAAGACGCTACGTCTTTTTTAGAAATTGTTGCTAATGCTTTTTGACCAGTAATTTTAGTTAATTCATCTACTGCGTAATCAACTAATTTTTTATCTGATACCGCTGCACCAACTCCACGGCTTATAACAATTTTTTCAAGTTTAGGAACTTGCATAACGTTTTTATAACCGAACTCTTCTTTAAGCGCAGAGATTACTCTACTCTTATATTCTTCTTTTAGTCTAGGGATATATGCCATAACTATAATACTTGATTTGATTTTTTAGAAAATCTCACTTTCTTATCTCCTTCTACTCTTGTTCCAGTTTTTGTAGCTTCTTTAGATTTTGGATCTATCAAAGATAAATTAGAAATATGGATAGGAGCTTCTTTTTTAACGATTCCTCCTTGAGGGTTCTTTGCACTAGGTTTCGTATGTTTTGAAACCATATTAGCACCTTCAACAATCGCTTTATTTTTCTCACGGTCAACTCTAAGAACTTTACCTTCTGTACCTTTATGGTCACCAGCAATAACTCTTACTACGTCGCCTGATTTTATTTTTAACTTTGTCATCATTAATCGAATTAAAGCACTTCAGGTGCTAATGATACAATTTTCATGAATTGTTTTTCACGAAGTTCTCTGGCAACCGGACCAAAAACACGAGTTCCTCTCATTTCTCCAGCAGCATTCAACAATACACACGCGTTATCATCAAATCTGATATAAGATCCATCAGCTCTTCTCACTTCTTTTTTGGTACGTACAACAACTGCAGTAGAAACAGCACCTTTTTTAACGTTACCGTTAGGTGTTGCATCTTTAATTGAAACTACAATTTTATCTCCAACAGAGGCATAACGACGTTTCGTGCCTCCTAAAACACGGATAGTCAAAACTTCTTTTGCTCCAGTGTTATCTGCTACTTTTAATCTAGATTCCTGTTGTACCATAACTATTTCGCTCTTTCAATGATTTCAACTAATCTCCAACATTTCAACTTCGATAAAGGTCTTGTTTCCATGATCTTTACAGTATCTCCAATGTTACAGTCATTTGTTTCGTCGTGTGCAACATATTTTTTTGTTTTTAACACGAACTTACCGTATAAAGGGTGTTTTACTTTTCTTGTTTCAGAAACAACAATGGATTTCTCCATTTTGTTGCTAGTAACTACACCAACTCTTTCTTTTCTTAAATTTCTTTTTTCCATCTTTCAGCAGATTACAATTATTGTAACTCTCGTTTACTTAATTCAGTTGCCAATCTTGCTACCGCTCTTCTCATTGTTCTAATTTGAAGTGGGTTTTGAATTGGTGAAATAGCGTGAGCCGTTTTTAATTCAGCATATGTTTTTTTTACCTCACTAAGTTTAACTTGCAACTCAGCTGTAGACAGACTAATAATTTCTGATTGTTTCATAATAATATTGATTATGCTTCGAAATCTCTTGCAACAACAAACTTAGTTTTTACTGGAAGCTTTTGAGCTGCAAGACGTAATGCCTCTTTTGCAACCGCTAAAGGTACTCCTCCAACTTCAAACATAATTTTTCCGGGTTTAACAACAGCAGCCCAGTATTCAACTGCACCTTTACCTTTACCCATACGTACCTCAAGAGGTTTCTTTGTTATAGGTTTATCTGGAAATACATTAATCCAAAGTTGTCCTTCTCTTTTCATGTAACGAGTTGCAGCAATACGCGCAGCCTCAATTTGACGTGAAGTTA
This sequence comes from uncultured Flavobacterium sp., assembly GCA_964610785.1. Taxonomy (GTDB): domain Bacteria; phylum Bacteroidota; class Bacteroidia; order Flavobacteriales; family Flavobacteriaceae; genus Flavobacterium. The sequence goes on from CAZSZH010000102.1 coordinate 2,826, forward strand.
AAAACATACCATTTTCATGTACAGATTTAATTCCAAACATTCCACTTGAAAGCATGTGTCCTCTTTGAGAAACACCTTTCATTCTACCTTTTTGTACCTTACGGTATTTTGTTCTTTTAGGCTGTAACATTTTTCTTTAATTTAAAAAATTACTTTCTTTTACGTGCGTCTGGTTTACCACCCTTGTTGAATGGTTTTCTATCTCCTCTTGGAGCATCACCACCTTTACCACCAGAAGCTTGTTTTTTATCCATTCCAACAAGTGGAGATAAATCACGTTTTCCGTAAACCTCACCTTTCATGATCCATACTTTGATTCCCATTCTACCATAAGTAGTATGAGCCTCTCCAAGTGCGTAATCAATGTCAGCTCTGAAAGTTGACAAAGGAATTCTTCCTTCTTTAAAACCTTCTGAACGTGCCATTTCAGCACCATTCAAACGACCAGAAATCAAAACCTTAATACCTTCTGCATTCATACGCATTGCTGCTGCGACAGCCATTTTAATAGCTCTTCTGTATGAAATACGGCTCTCAATTTGACGAGCGATACTTGTTGCAACTAAATAAGCATCTAACTCAGGTCTTTTAATTTCAAAGATGTTGATTTGAACCTCTTTGTCTGTAATTTTCTTAAGTTCTTCTTTCAACTTGTCTACTTCTTGTCCACCTTTACCGATAATGATACCAGGTCTAGCAGTAGTGATAGTAACGGTTACAAGTTTTAAAGTTCTCTCGATAATTACTTTTGATACACTAGCTTTTGATAAACGAGCATGAATATACTTTCTGATTTTATAATCTTCAGCGATTTTATCACCATAATCATTTCCACCATACCAGTTTGAATCCCATCCTCTGATGATACCAAGTCTGTTTCCTATTGGATTTGTCTTTTGTCCCATCTTAATTAATTTGCTTGTGTGTTATCTAATTGTCCTAATACGATTGTAACGTGATTGGAACGTTTTCTAATTCTGTGTGCTCTACCTTGTGGCGCTGGACGAAGTCTTTTTAACATCATTCCTCCATCAACACGGATTTCTTTTACAAATAAGCCTGCTTCAGCTACATTACCTTCACTATTTTTTTGCTCCCAATTATTGATTGCAGATAATAATAGTTTCTCTAATTTTCTTGAAGCTTCTTTCGAGCTAAATCTTAATACATTTAAAGCTCTTTCCACTTTCTGACCTCTTACCAAGTCTGCTACTAAGCGCATTTTTCTAGGTGAAGTAGGGCAGTTATTCAATTTTGCAAAAGCTATAGACTTGTTAGCCTCTTTTCTTGCGTCTGCTGTTTCTCTTTTACGAACTCCCATTGCTTCTTATTTTTTACCTTTATTTTTTGCTCCAGCGTGACCTCTAAACGATCTAGTTGGCGAAAATTCTCCTAATTTGTGTCCTACCATGTTCTCAGTTACATAAACCGGAACAAATTGACGACCATTGTGTACTGCGATTGTTTGTCCTACGAAATCTGGTGTAATCATAGAAGCTCTAG
>CAZSZH010000103.1:0-4259 GCA_964610785.1 uncultured Flavobacterium sp.
GGCATCTACTACTTTAACTAAATCTTCTTCATATTTCTTTTTTATGAATTTAGAAGCTTTAAAAATTCGAATTGGATTAATTTGTTTAGTATTTTTCATTGCCGTTCGAAGTTTTTTATCACTCAACTTCTCATTGCCCTGGAATGCGATATGTTTTATTTTTATTTTTTCACCTTTGTCAATGTTTACAAGCAAATCAACACCGGTTTTAGAGGTGTCAACAATGGTTCTAACCGTTACTTTAGTTTTGAAGTAACCATCTTTTTTATATTTGTTTTCTAGATAATTTTTGGTAGTATTGATAAGATTCTCATTAACAATCTTTCCTTTGGTTAATGAATTTTCTTTGATTAAATCATCTACTTTATTTTTTTTAACACCAACAAATTTGACCTCGTTTAATTTTGGTAATTCAACAATATTTAAGTCTAAATAAATACTATCTCCTTTAATATCGTTAATGTAAAAATCAATATCACTAAATAAACCAAGTTTCCCCAGTTTTTTAATAGCATTACTAACTTCTTCTCCTGGAACGGCAATATTTTGACCTTTTTCCAAACCAGAAAAAGTTACTACAGTTTGTTGATTGTAGCTAATCTTTCCGATTACATTCACTTTAGCCAAAATGTATTTTTTGCCTTGGTCAAATGGTAATTTATCTTGTGCATTTGAGTGAAAAACAACTCCTAAAAATAAAATTGTTATGATTGTTTTGATAAAATTGTTTGGCACTCTATGTTTTTTTAATTTGTTCGCTTGTTTTTCCAAATCTTCGTTCTCTTTTTTGATAGCTAATGATCGCTTCATATAAATGTTCGTCTGTAAAATCGGGCCATAAAACATCAGTAAAAAATAATTCTGCATAGGCGACTTGCCAGAGCATAAAATTACTTATTCGGTGTTCGCCACTAGTTCTAATTAATAAATCTACATCGGGCAGATTGTGCGTGTAAAGATGCTGATTTATAATTGATTCATCAATACTGTCTATTGAAATTATATTATTTTTAACTTTATCGCTTATGTTTTTAACAACATTTAATAATTCTTCACGAGAACCATAGCTTAACGCTAAAGTTAATGTCATGTGAGTGTTATGTTTTGTTTTATCAATAACATCATGTAATTCTTTCAAGATGGATTCGGGTAATTTGGATAAATTACCAATAGAATTTAAACGGATATTGTTTTCTTGAAGTGTTTTTAATTCTTTTTTTAGTGAATTAACGAGCAACTTCATTAAAGTATCTACTTCTAGTTTTGGGCGATTCCAGTTTTCAGTTGAAAACGCATATAACGTTAAATTTTCTATGCCTAGTTTAGCGCAAGTTTCAACGGTTGTTTTAACCGACTTTGTGCCGCTTTCGTGTCCAAGAGTTCTCAATAAACCTTTTTGTTTCGCCCAACGACCATTGCCGTCCATAATAATAGCGAGGTGTTTAGGTAAATTATCTTTATTTATTGATTCTAGTAAACTCATATTTTAATCTGCACAATAGCATGGCTTTAAGCCAAATGTGTATGTTAATGTAAATCCGGTAAAAACATACCAATCATTACTATTTATATCTCCAAATGTAAGGGAACTAAATTTTGGGTTTTTTGGAGCACTCCCATCTAAATTATCAGTCATAGTATATCTTGCACCTACTTCAAATCCTAAGATCCAATTTTTGGTAATATTCGATTTAATTCCAACCGTCATCGGAATTGCAAAAGTACCGCGATTAGAATCTGTTTTTGTGATGCCATTTAACACATACAATTCATCATAATTTGTGTAGGACAATCCAGTATATACATAAGGAGTCACTTTAGTTCCAAATTCATGCAGATTAAAATCGAAAAAATTAAATTCTAAACCAGCCGAAAGTTCCTTAATGTTATTTACAAAATCATATCCTCTTGCATATCTTCCAGGCACTTTTGAATCTAAATCATTAGCGGTGATTTTTGATTGCGTGTATGAAAATCTCCAAGCATGTCTTGGGCTTTTATTCCATTTATAAAGAATTCCAAAAGCATATTCACTGGGATTGATGTAATTGGTTTTACCAACATCACCAATATAATTACTTCCCCCAGCAAAAACACCAATTTCATTAATTTGAGCGTTTATTTTTGTTAATCCCAATATAAATATAATTAAAAATAGTCTTTTCATTAATCGAAAAATAGCGTGCAAATATAACAATTATAGCCACTAATAAAACATGATATTAGTATTTATAACAAATTAAATTTAACATAATTAAACTTCAAAAGATATTTCATTTGTGTAATGAATAGCTATTAAACGGAAAACCCTTTAAAGTAGTATGTGTATAAAATTTTAATTTCTTTTGTCTTCTCCCCAAAGAAGTTTGTTTCGTAAGGTATTTAAGAAGGTTTCATCGGGAATTTCAACCATATTGATTTGAAAGGGTGTTTTTTTAATGGTTAAAATAGAATTATTATCAAGAGTTGCAATACGAGAATCTAAAGAAACCAAATATTGCTCTTCACGACCCGAAACTTTTAGTTTTATTTCAGTATCATCAGGAATAACCAAAGGACGAGCATTTAAATTATGAGGGGCAATGGGGGTAATAACTAATCCTTTTACTTCTGGAGTTAAAATTGGCCCACCACAACTCAAGGAATACCCTGTTGATCCTGTTGGTGTTGAAATAATTAATCCGTCAGCCCAATATGAATTTAAGTATTCGTCATTCAAATACGTTTCAATGGTAATCATCGAAGTAGTATCTTTTCGGCTTACGGTAACTTCGTTCATCGCAAAATTCAATTCGTTGATTTGCTCATTTTCAGGCGAACATGTCAAAATCAATAATGTTCGTCTCGAAATAGTGTACTTTTTTTCTAACACAATTTGAAGAAATTGCTCAATGCTTTCTTTTTGAACTTTGGCCAAAAACCCTAATCTTCCCGCGTTAATCCCTATAATTGGAACACCCGAATCTCGAACAAAAGTGGCTGCTCTCAGGATGGTTCCGTCTCCACCAATGCTTACCAAAATATCAAAACTCGAATCTAAACATTTATGACTGTTGAATGTTTTGTATTCTTTTTTTACAATTTCCTGTTCGTATAATATTTTTAAAAAGTTTTCCTCAATAACCATTTCGACGTTATTGGCATTAAAAAACACAAAAATATCGCGAATAATTGGTCGTGTGTCGTTTTGATAATATTGTCCGAAGATGGCGACTTTCATAAAAATTTTAGATTTTAGACTTTAGATTTTAGATTTCTAAAAAAGTTAGTTTTCTACTATCATAAAATCGGATGCTTATATATTCAAATATTTATCCAGATAATCGGAACGTTCCTTTAAATTATTCATATAATTGTCTTCGTGGTGTTGAGAAATTATTTCGTAATTGTATCTTCTAAACGTTTGAATGATATCATTCATCCCGCCAAGAGCAATTTTAATAGTGATTTGAACGCTTTGAGTGTCGGCTTCCGATACAAATAGTCCTAGAAGTTTTCCGTTATTGCTTTCTACTATTTGTGTGATTTGGCTCATAGAATAATCCAAAAGACTTTTTTTAACCACAATGATCCCGCCTTGTTCTTTCAAAAATGGCGTTTCATGGAAAAATTTCACAATATCTTCTAGTTCATAATATCCTAAATAGGAATTATCCTCATCTAAAACCGGAACAACATTGGTATGATTTTTAGCAAATACTTCCAAAACATCGAGCCAAATCATGTTTTTTCTTGCAAAAAAACCTTCCAATGCATATTTATAATCGGATACTTTTTTATCAGAATCAAACGTCTCAACATCATCTGCAGCAATACTTCCAATATAAACTCCTTCGTTTAACACTGAAAAATGAGAAAACGAAACATCCATGAAAAAGTCTTGAACCTCACTTATGGTTTCTTGACTACCAATGGCTTTATAATCGTTTGTAATGTATTCGGTGATTTCGGTCATAACAATGCTTCAATATTTGTTGCAAAATAATCAAATTTTAGAACATAAAACCTTATTTTAACTTTGTATTTTTGTTGAAAATAATTAATTACCGCAGATTCGTCGATTTTAAATTATAATACATTTTAAATTGTGAATTTTCGACAGCATAAAAACTATGACAAAATTAAGCGTAAATATCAATAAAATTGCCACCTTGAGAAATGCTCGTGGCGGAAATGTGCCCGATTTATTGCAAGTTGCTAAAGATATTCAAAAATTCGGAGCGCAAGGAATAACCATTCATCCAAGGCCTGATGAACGT
>CAZSZH010000104.1:0-4192 GCA_964610785.1 uncultured Flavobacterium sp.
TATCGGCAACCGGTTTTTCGCCGGGTTCGTCTTTCGGATAAACGTCGGTGCAGAATAGTAATTCGTTACCACTTTTTATATTGTCTACGGCTTTAATCTATTTTTATAGAGAAGTCTCTTTGAAAGTGTTAGTTTTCGGTATTTTACTTTCGGGAATGATGACATGGATTATTGGTCGAGACTCCTACCACATTGGTGCCAGTAGTTTGATTTATGTTTTGGTTTCGTTTATTTTTTTTAAAGGAATGATGACTCAGTATTACCGATTGATGGCCCTGTCGTTGACGGTTGTGGTGTTGTATGGCGGCATGATTTGGTATGTGTTTCCCGAAGTGGATAAAACCATTTCTTGGGAAGGGCATTTATCAGGTTTGATTACTGGATTTGTTTTTGCCGTACGATTTAAAACGCCCGATTATATAAAAGACATTCAGTATGATTGGGAAAAACCCGATTTCAATCCGCAAGAAGATGCTTTTATGAAGCGATTTGACGAAAATGGGAATTTTGTAAACCCACCAAAACCAGCAGACATAGAAGTGGTGCAAGAACAAATTGTCTCACCAGCGATTCAATATGTCTATGTTTTTAAGGAGAATAATGAAGAAAAATAGGTTTTTTAAATTTGTTTTAAATGATAACTAAAGAAATAGAAATTTGTTAATATTTAGTCTTTAATTTTACTATCCTTAACTATTAAAAAATTATAAATTTCCGTTTTATAATCTTTCTTTTTTACAGTTATTTTAATTGTGTCATTCAAAAGATTAGTATGAAAATTTGAATCTTCAATTCTTAATGAATATGATTTCATTGTATCTCCAAATACATAGCGTGTCTCACAAAGATTGATATTTTCTATCTTTTTTAAAGAGCTAATATAAACTGAATCGTTTATTTCAGTACCAATAACATTGTAAACTTTCAACTTTGGGAAACAACTTATAGATAATTTTATTTTATTATTGGAATCATTTAGGCATTTTGACGCATGCGAATGTGGTGCAAGAGGTAATAAAAAACATGAAGTTAATAGTTGACAAAAAACTAATGTTAAAATAATTTTCTTCATGTTTTTTATTAATTATTGTCTTTGTCTTACAGTTTCATACAAAAATGCACCGCAAGCCACAGAAACATTCAAAGAACCAATGGTTCCGAACATTGGAAGCTTTCCTTTAGCATCTACAATTTTCAAAACCGACGGATTGATTCCGCGGTCTTCACTTCCCATGATAATGGCAATAGGTTCGTTTAGCGAGATATCGTAAATACTGTCTTCAGTTTTTTCTGTTGCGGCAACGGTTTTGATTCCACTTCCTTGAAGGTAGAAAATCGCATCTTTAATGTGATCTACTTTGCAAATCGGTACGTTGAAAACGGCTCCGGCCGAGGTTTTTACGGTGTCACCATTCACAGGTGCTGAGCCTGTTTTTTGCACAATGATTCCGTCAACGCCCGTACATTCGGCAGTTCTAATGATGGCGCCAAAATTTCGAGCATCGCTCAACTGGTCTAAAATTAAAAACAACGGCATCTTACCACTCTCTACAACGCTATCGACCAACGTTTCAAGTTTTACAAACGTTATCGGTGCAATAGTTGCCACGGCACCTTGGTGGTTATTGGGAGTTAATCGGTTTAGTTTTTCTACTGGAACATACGAGAAATTGATGCTGCTTTTTTTCATCGCTTTCATCAATTCCTGCATTAATTCGCTTTGGGCATCGCTTTGAACGAATACTTTGTCGATTTCTTTTCCAGCGTTGATGGCTTCAATAATGGCTCTAATTCCGAAGATTTGGTTTTCTTTTTCCATGGTGCAAAGGTAGTTAATTAGGAATTAAAAATTAAGAATTAAAAATCGTGAAATTATCATAATTCGTAATTTATTAAAAGTTGGCTTTCAAACTAATATGCACAATCGAATTAGAAAGTTTGATGGCTTGATCTCGAGTACTTCCGTTGGCGTACACTAAATTTAGCAATCCGTTTTTGGTCAAAATTCCAAATCCAAAACCAATTCCTAGTAAATTCCCGGTAAGATTGGAAGTTTTGTCTTGAAAATAAGCGTAATCCATTATAGAATGTACATAAATACTCGGGGAAAGCACATAGCGATATTCGGTTAAGATGGATGAAAACATAGTGCCTTGAAGCGTATTTTCATTAAACCCCCTTATGGAATTGATGCCGCCAAATCGGTATAATTCGTTAATAATATATTCAGCACTTTGTAGATAATAATTTTGACTTTTGATGTTAACAATATTCGTATTATTTAGGTAAAAGTTGTGGTTCATATTCACGCTTCCAAAAAATTGAGTGTTATTTTGAAATTTGGAGTCACGTCTTCCTGCTCCTAGTTTAATAGTAAAATTGCTTTTTTCTGGAAACAGAAAGTCATCGTTTTTGTAATTAATAAATTCAAAATTTGTAGTGTAGAATTTGTTTTTATAATTACTCAGCGAGGTAGTGCTTACATTTTTAATATCACTTGATTCAGCCGATTGATAACCTAAATATAAGCGAGTATTGTAGTTGAAGTAATATCCTAAATCAATGGCAGTTTGCGTGTTTTGGAAGGTGCTGTCTTGTTTAAAAATGTTCAATTGGGTTTTTAAGCCAACCGGACTTTTAAAGATATACGGAATTTCTACACCGAGATTGAATGTCTTTTGGTCTTTTCCATTGCTTTTCCAGTATAGTGCAATTTTTTCGCCCGAGTTCAAAGCGTTGTTTAAGGTTAAATCTAAATAGCCATTAAAAATCGCTTTCTTGTTTTCATCATTTGAAAATCCAATAAAACCGTCAAAGTTGTTGGCTTTGGCTTTCTCTAAGTAAATAAAAACTTTTGTAGAATCTTTTGTAAATAATATCTCAGGATATTTGGTTTGTTTAATAAATCTATATTGGGAAACGTCACGATATAATTTATCTAAATTATCTTGATTAAAAACACGCTTTTTGTACAAACGTTTCAAATTGTTTTTATGCCCTTGAGGGAACTTATCATAACCATTAATTACAATATCATTGAGTTGCCGTTTTTTGTCAGAAGTTAATTGTAATCTTGCCGTAACAAAACTTTTATGTTTTTGGATTTCAATAAGTTTTACTTTCGCCATAGAAAAACCTTTAGCTTCGAACTTTTTTAAAGTCGAATTCAAAAACAGTTCACTTTCCGAAAAAGGAAGTTTTAAAGTGTCATTTTCTATTTTGTAAATACTCCAATTTTTTTCCTCATAGTTATCACCTATATATATATGTATAAATTTTGTTTGACTGCCAATGTTGTATGAATATAAAAAAGTGCTGTCATTTTGCTTTTTAGTTCCCAAAAGTTCGTGTTCTAGAAATCCAAGTTTCTGTAATTTTTCTGAGAATGATTTATTTTCATCCATAATACTTTTCGCATTTGCAAAAGAATTTGAATAGCTAATAGAATCGATTAGTTTGGTTTGCTGTTCATTGCTCCCTAAGATTTTTAAATATAATTTTTTCTGTCCATAATTATTTAGACATAAAAAGAATAAAATAAAAGCAAGTAGTTTGTTCATGTTTGCTGAATTTAATTCAGTTTTTAGAAGCGAATGGTTTGGTAATTATCGGTAGTGGTAATTCCTGCTGTACGTTATATTCGCTTAAGGCGAATGTCACTTCCATCAGGGCTAGAGAGCCAACCATTTCAATTTTTGTATTCGTCGTAAAAATAACGTAAAAAACTAGTATTTCATATAAAATATGTTTTGTTGAATAATTGTCTTGAAAATTAATTAATTATGATTTTTTTATTTAAAAATAATTATTACATTTGCAACCCCGTAAAAAGCGGGAATTTTATAAACAAGTAATTTTTAGTATTTAATTATGCCAACTATTCAACAATTAGTAAGAACAGGAAGAACTCAAATCACTAAGAAGAGTAAATCGGTTGCTTTAGATTCTTGTCCTCAAAGAAGAGGTGTTTGTACGCGTGTTTACACTACTACTCCAAAAAAACCAAACTCTGCAATGCGTAAAGTTGCGCGTGTACGTTTGACTAATGGAAATGAAGTAAATGCCTACATCCCAGGAGAAGGACACAATCTACAAGAGCACTCGATAGTATTAGTGAGAGGCGGAAGAGTAAAAGATTTACCAGAGATCGGAAGAGCACACGTCTGAACTCCAGTCACGAATTCGTATCTCG
>CAZSZH010000105.1:0-4058 GCA_964610785.1 uncultured Flavobacterium sp.
TAATGAAATATCACCAGAAGTTAATCCCTCATATTTCCCTTGTAAATAACGCATTATCGGCATAGCGAAACCTGCGATTGTTAAACCCCAAGTTAATGAAAATTCAAAATCTAAACCTAATTCAGTTTTTAAATCTTTTTTAACTTTTTTAAAGAACTCAGACATTTCTTTAAACTTACTTTCAACCTCATTTGACGAATTTTCTAACAATATTTTTTTATATTGTGATTCTGTTATAATAATCTTCATATAAATAAATATTACGATATATTTATTTATATGAAAAAGAAAAATAATATGGTTCAGAATGTCCCACTCCAACCTGGGGATAAGGTGGTTTGTTTGCGTATGGATGACGCATTTTCACCAATAACACCTGGAATGCCTGGTGTTGTTAAGAATGTTGATAATATTAGTGATGTTATCATCTATAATGTTGATTGGAAAAATGGTTCAAAATTATCATTGGTTGATGGTTATGATAAATGGGTTAAAATTGAAAGTGAACCCGAAACTGAAGAACCGTTAAATGAATCTAAAATCGTTTTGGTAAGAACCAAATATGATATTTTAAATAAAAATTATTAAAAACAGAAAAAAAATGAATCAATATTTTTTTAAAATGAATCAAGCCGAGAAGAATAACATCTTGGATCAACATAAGAAGATTTATGATGGTTATGTTACACAATATGGACAAGGTTCAAACGAACAACCATTATATGTACAAAGTTATGCAAATGATACTGAGGGTTTAGTGGTGTCTAACAAAGGTGTTGTAAAACCTTATACCAATATGGGAATAAATGAATCACATTCAATGTTAGATAAAATCGCGGACGGACCAACAGATTTAAAAAACGGTACTGTTGATTTTGATGATGAATATCCATCACCAAATGATAGTGAGTTTGATTTTATTTCATTAGGTAGTGTAGATGACGAATGTGTTGATTGTGAAGATGAGGAAACATTTGATATGATTGAGGATGATGAACCAGAAATTAATTATTTGGAAGACGAATTACTTGAGTTTGATGGAGAACTTGACCCTGAATTGATGGATGAAATACCTGTTGATTTACAAGAAGAGTTTACACAAAAATTAAACGAGTCTTTAAATATGTTTAAAAGAATTATTAATTAATGGAAATTATTGAGATTGTATCATACTATGTGTATGAAGATAAAAGAAGGGTTGATGTTACTTTTAGATTAACAATTGATTCTGACGATGAAGTTAGAAACGATATTGTTTGTTTAGATGAATCTGAAGAGTATGGTTACAACTTAATTGAAGATGATTTTGAAATTTTAAAAAAATTAGATGATGAAGACGAAGATGATGATTTTGATGATGACTTCCAGACAATTGACGAAGATTTATTAGTTGCGTTTTTAAATGAGTATTATATTGTGAATCCGAATAAATTACCCTCGGTTGAACCTTTTTAGTACTTTACAATATTTATAAATAAAAGAATATGTATAGTGTTGATGAATTAATTGGTTTTATGGAAAAATTCACATTTAAATCAAATAACAGTGAATTGGGAGAACAAGAAGGTGCCGCGGCAGCACCATCTGGTGGTGAGGGTGGTTATCCAACTGTAACAAAATGGGAAACAGGTTTAACTAGAGGTTTAGCAAATACTATTGATGATAAAGTAACTTGGAAATCGTTATATACGACCGCAAGAGGTAAAGGAAATACATTAATATGAAAAAAAATTTATACCATATTGACAATACTGAAATAAGTAGGATTCTTGAGATGCACAAAACTGCGACAAAGAAACAATACCTAAAAGAAAGTGTTAATCTTGATAATTCAAAAAATAATGACAATGTTATTATCACAGATTGGTTATCACCTGATGAGAAGTATGTTATTTTCTTAGATGAGTTGTTTGATTTAAATGAGAAAAAAAGTTATGGAAATATCTGGGAAGATGTTTCCAATTTAGTTGTATTTTTAGAACACACATATAGAACATCAAACCTAAGTGAAACAATTAAAGAACACGCAGCAAATACTTTCAGTAAGTTTCTTCTAACAGAAGGTAAACTTGATTTAACACAACACAAAAACGTTATTAAAGAAATATTGATTAATGAATCAATGTTAGGTGACGTTTGGCAAGGTGCTAAAGATTGGGGATCCGAATTTGTACAAAGTACAAAAAAAGGAATAACTGATTTTGGTAAAGATGTTTGGCAAGGTGTTAAAAAACTCGGTGGTGCTGTATTACGAGGTGACGTTCAAGAAATTATAAACTTATTAAAAAAAGGAACGTTATATTTAGCAAGAAAAATTAGACAAGCTGTCTATAGTGAAGCAGGACTTATTATTGACACAATATTGGTAGTAAGTGGTGTTGGTAAGGTAGCACAATTTATCGTTTGGGCGATAGTTGTTGCGTTAGATATATATGAATTCACAACTGGTGATTACGAAACAGATGATCCTAATTGGTTACGAGCATTGTTTTTCGTTGTTGATGTTGTCGGTATGGTTTTCGCAGGCGCCGCAGCAAAGGCTGGTCGTGTTGCAATTAAAACCGCAACTGCTGGTGCTAAAACTATTGAGGTTGCAGCGCAAAATATCGCAAAATCACCCGCAGCAACAAAAGTTGTTCAGGCTGGTGCTGAAGCTATACCTAAAGCGGCAACACAAATGGAAAAAGCGTCAAGTCGATTAGGTAGTGGTAAGATTGGTACTTGGTTTAAAGGTGTTTTATCAAAAATGGGTGGATTTTTTAAATATTTAGGTGAAACCTTAGCCAAATTATTATCATTTAAAACATTAAAGGCAGGTGCTAAAACAGCAGTTGTTGTTGGTGGTATCGGTACGGCAGCGCACACATATAAAAATTATCAAGAAAAAAATAAAACATCAGACTTAGTGGCTAAAGATATTGAAAGTCTTACGGGTGGTAATACAAAGGCTGATTACTCAGAATTTATATAAATTATGGAAAAGAAATTAATACTAGAAGATATCCAAAGAATTATGTTGTTATCAAATTACAATATGGATATGACGTTGTCTGAAAATACAACAATATTAGAAAATAGAGCACTTTATAGTGATGTACTTAGAAATCTCAGTAAGGATCGTGTTGCCGTTGAGGAATTGACAAATTTAATGAAAGACGCAAAGTTCAAGAACGCTATTAAAGATGGTAAAATCGTAGATAATGCAGGTAAAGAACTACGAACATTTCAAGAGGTGGTTGGTGCTGCTAAAAGAGGTACTATTTCTGAAAAAGAATTAGCTAGGTTTAATTGGGCGGTATTCAAATCAACACCAAATAAATCAATAAGAATTGAGTTAGCTAAAGATATTGTTAAAAGTGATTCATTCATTTCTAAATATGGTAAAATGACACCAACCGAAGCTAAAAATGAACTATTAAAACAAGGTCTTGATCCGATAGATGCACAAAGATTAGCGACAGCGTACCGTGATTCTAAATCAAATACTACTCGTGTTCAACAAACATTAGATGACTTAGCGAGTGCTGATGAAATTTTAAAAGTGAAAGAAGCGGAAGCTGCAAAAAAAGTGAAAGAAGTGGAAGCCTTAGAGCAAGATATTAAAATCGCTGAAAATAAAAAATTAGTTGATGAACGTAAATTAGAACTAGCAAAAATAAAAGATTCATCACCAAGTAAAGTTAAATTATTTCTTAAAACAAATGGTGCTGTAAGGTTTGTCAAAAAATTAGGAAAATGGACAATTGGTAATAAATGGTTTTGGATTTTAGGTGGCGGTACATTAGCGGGTTATTGGATGTGGAGAAATTGGGCTAAAGTACAAGGTTATGTTGAAGATTTACTTGACCCGTGGGATGAAACCAATGAAGATGGTAGTGCTGTTACTGATGGTGCTGTTGCTGGTGCTAATTCGGATGTAATTGGTGGTGGTAATGACCAAGAAAAACCTATCGTCTATAAAAATTGTTCACCAAATGGACCATTCAAAAAAGGATGTAAAGATTATCTTGGTGGGGAAAAAGAAATTGAAGCGTTACAAGAAGTATTAGGTTTACCAG
>CAZSZH010000106.1:0-3859 GCA_964610785.1 uncultured Flavobacterium sp.
AAAATACTTAATTACTGCTTTCAAATAACTAATTAAATACAAGTAAAAACTAAAAAAGTTGCCAAAAAAAATGACAACCTCAAAAATATTTTTTTTTAAGATTTTAAACTTATTTAAATAGTACCCCAAATTTAGCAGCTTCAGCTTTTGCCTGTGGAAGAAGTTCTTTAAGTGCTGCAATTCTGGTAGCGTCAGAAGGGTGTGTGCTAGCAAATTCTGGTGGCGCTTGACCTCCTGAATTAGCAGACATTCGTTCCCAAAAAACAATAGCTTGCTCCGGATTATAACCCGCTATAGCCATTAAAGTCAATCCTATTTTGTCGGCTTCGCTTTCGTTACTTCTACTAAAAGGTAGCGTTACTCCATATTGCGTAGTAACCCCATAGGCTTGCATCGCTAATTGTTGAGTTTGAGCACTTTTATTTCCAACAGCCATTGCCACTCCAGCTTGCCCCAATTGCTCTAAAAGCTGCGTACTCATTCGTTGTGCACCATGATTAGCGAGTGCATGTGAAACTTCATGACCTAATACTGTTGCTAAACCTGCTTCATCTTTAGTAATAGGAAGAATTCCCGAATATACTACAATTTTACCGCCAGGCATACACCACGCATTTACTTCTTTACTCTCAACTAATTTGTATTCCCATTTATAATCGTTCAGATATCCTTGATATCCATTTGCATTCAACCATTTTTCAGCTGCATTTTTAATTTTGGTTCCAACGGTTTCTACTCTTTTAGCATCGGTTGTTCCTGCAATTACTTTATTTTCGGTTAGAAATTGACTGTATTGCTGAAATGCCGAAGGCAAAATTTGACTATTTGGAACTAATGCCAATGTTTCTTTTCCAGTAAAAGGATTGGTTGCACATGACAGCGCTAATGTAATTAGAAGTAATCCTATGAGTAGATTTAACTTTTTCATGTTCATATTATGATTAAAAACAAATTTAATATTATGCCCCAAAAATATGTATTTCTGTGAAGTCTTTATCTATTTGTAGTGAATTTTCTACAAAAATAAGATTTTCTAAATCAACTATCTCATTATCTATTTCTATTTTTTTAATTTTAAATGGCAAGCATTTTAAATGAACTTTTATGGTTTGGTATTGAGTTTCAAAGGTTCCTTCTTTGTGTTGCGTAATTAAAAGCTCATTTTCTTTACCATTCAAAGTAAAGGTTTTATAACTATACCTTCCTTTATTATAATCATATCCATCTTGAGCATCTTCATAAACATAAGATTTTTCTTTTCCTAATTTATAATAGACATCCAATGTTAAATCGGGTGATTCTATTTGACCGACATATTGCTGAACTGGGTATTTTGGAATGATAGCACCTTCTTTTACAAATATTGGAATTTGATCAAAATCTGTTGCTACCCAAAGCTCTTTTTTACCTTTAACCAATTCATTAGTCCAGAAATTATACCAATTTCCTTCTGGCAAATACATTCTTCTTCCGAGTGCATTAGGTTCTAAAATTGGACAAACTAATATTTGATTTCCAAAGATAAATTCGTCTGTTCGGTAATGAGTTTGGGCATCATCCTGGTCAAAATATACTAATGGCTTCAACATTGGCACGCCATCGTTTACATATTGCCAAAACATGGTATATAAATAGGGTAATAATTGATAGCGCAATTCAACAAACTTTCTAGTAATATCGATTACTTCATCACCAAAACTCCAAGGTTCTTGCTCGCCATGATGACCCGATGAGTGTGTTCTACAAAACGGATGAAACACTCCTAATTGAATCCAACGTGCATACAATTCTGCAGTAGGTTGTTCTGCAAATCCACCAATATCAGAACCTGTGAATCCCATTCCGGATATTGACATACGTTGCATTTGAACGTTGGCAACCCACAAATGTTCCCAAGTGGCTACATTATCTCCCGTCCAAGAGGAAGTATATCGTTGTGCTCCAGAATATGCTGAACGCGTAATTACAAAAGGTCTTTTCGGATAAGCAAATCGTTTTACCCCTTCATAAGTGGCACGTGCCATTTGCGTTCCGTATACATTGTGTGCTTTTCGATGACTGCAATTATTTCCATCGTAATTGTGACGCACATCTAGTGGAAATGTTTTGGTAGGAACTTCCATAACGGCTGGCTCGTTCATGTCATTCCAAACGCCCTTCACTCCTATCTCGGCTACTAGTTCTTTGAATAATCCAGCCCACCATTCGCGAACTTCTGGATTGGTATAATCGGGGAAATTACATTCTCCTGGCCAAACTTTTCCTTTCATATAAGGTCCGTCGGCTCTTTTACAGAAATAATCTTTTTCTAAAGCCTCTTGGTAAACCGAATAATCTTTATCGATTTTAATTCCTGGATCAATAATTACAACTGTTTTAAATCCGTCTTTAGCCAATTCGGCTACCATTCTTTTGGGATCTGGAAAATAGTCTTTGTTCCAAGTGAAACATCGGAATCCATCCATGTAATCAATATCCAAATAAATGGCGTCACACGGAATCTGAAGTTCTCTAAATTTTCCTGTAATTTCTTTGACTTTACTCTCGGGATAGTAACTCCATTTACATTGTTGGTAACCCAGTGTCCATAATGGTGGTAGTTCTGGCTTACCTGTAAGATGCGTATAAGTGGTAACGACATCACTCATTTTTGGTCCGTAAATGAAATAGTAATTCATTTCACCACCATCGGCCCAAAAACTCGTAACACCTTTACGCTCATGACTAAAATCGAAGAACGAACGGAAGGTATTGTCAAAGAAAATTCCGTAAGCTTTATTGTGGTGAAGTCCTATGTAGAAAGGAACTACTTTGTATAATGGCTCTTGGTCTTTTGCAAAAGCATATTGGTCGGTAGCCCAATTTTCGACGCGTTTTCCTTTTAAATTAAAATTGGTGGGTTTGTCTCCTAATCCGTAAAAACTCTCTCCATCGTGAGATGTTTTGCTCATTTTTACAATGTTTCCGCCATATTCATAACATTCTTCCCAATGGAAACCTATTTCATCTTCAAGAATTGTGGTTCCATCTAGTTCATAAATACCCACGCGGCAATCGTGTTTTTGAACTACAACATAGACTTTAGAAGTTTTAATTCTATAATGATCGTCTTCTTCGGTAACTTCTAAAACATTGTAACCATGCGATTGTGTTTTATCAATAGCATACGAAAAATCATTGCTGAAATATCCTTTGGCTGTAAAGCGAAAACGAATCATACTGTCACGAAGCACCGTAACTCTAAGGATTACATTATTATCGGTTGTGAAATCTATTGAATCTACTTCGTGTTTGTAAGATATTATTTGGGAAGGAAATAAATCGCCTTTGTATTCGAGTTCGGTATTAATAATCATGCTGATAATTTTATGACAAGTTGCGAAAATACGAATGTACTATCGAATTTTCAAAAGTAATTTGAGTAGTTTTTAACGATAACGTTTGCGGTTGATGATAATTTTTCTCGCGAAGACACAAAGACGCAAAGTTTTATTTTTTTTCTTTGTGTCTTTACCCTTTATGAGATTTTTTATCCAATTTTAAAAACACAAATTCCCAACGGTGGTAAAACAATTTCAGCTGAAAATTCTCTGCCATTCCAAGATTCTTTTTCTATTTTAATTGGTTTGGCATTGCTTACACCACTTCCATGATATTCGACTTTATCGGAATTAAAAATTTCGGTTAACTTGCCTTTGGTTGGAAGTCCGATTCTGTAATTATCATGAATTACTGGAGTCATATTGCATACCACAATTAAGTTCTCGTTTTCATTAATTCCTTTGCGGATATAAGCTAAAACAGAGTTTTCATTGTCGGAATAATTAGCAGCAAGTCCTGTCATCCAGGCATTTGATCC
>CAZSZH010000107.1:0-3831 GCA_964610785.1 uncultured Flavobacterium sp.
AAAATATCCCTTCAATGGACATATTGAAAAAAACATCAATTTGGGAATCACACTTAAGGTAGGTAAAATACTCGAAAAGTATCCAAACATTGAAGTAATATATACTAGAAAAACAGATGTTTTTATTGATTTGGTCGAACGCGCAAACATAGCAAATCGCGCCGATGCTAATATTTTTGTTTCAATCCACTGTAATGCAAATAAGAATACCGTCGCCGATGGAACCGAAACTTATGTGATGGGTATGTCTAAAAACGCCTCCAATCTTGAAGCAGCTAAAAGAGAAAACTCGGTAATTACATTAGAAAAGGATTATAAGAAAAAATACCAAGGCTATGATCCTAATAAGCCAGAATCGTTGCTAGCGGTGACCATTGAACAAGAAGAATTTATGGCAAATAGTATTGCTCTTGCAGGAAAAATTCAAGATCGTTTTGTTCAAGACTTAGGTAAAAAAAGTAGAGGAGGAGGTGTTAAGCAAGCTCCTTATATGGTTTTGCATAAAGCCTACATGCCAAGGGTATTGATTGAAAATGGGTTTATATCCAATCCAGTTGAAGGAAAAAAATTAGATTCTGAAGAAGGACAACAAGAAAATGCGGAGGCAATAGCAAAGGCAATTATCAGCTATAAAAAAGAATTTTTTGATGGTGATGCCGCTGATGTTCAACAAGAAAAGCCATCTCAAAGGGTGGAAGAAAAAGTGATTAAAAAAGTTGAAGAAACAAAAAAAGATACTATTTCTAAAAAAGACATTGGTACCAAATCTTTAGATAAAATTTCAAAAGGATTGGTATATAAAATTCAAATTTCAGCCAGTCCTACTAAGTTAGAACTCATTTCCAGTAACTTTAAGGGGTTAAAAAATGTTACGGCTACTCACACTTCAATTTACAAATATTTTTATGGAGAGACATCAAGTCAAGAAGAGGCAAAAAAGTTACTGCAAGAAGTAAAATCAAAAGGTTTTGATTCTGCCTACATTGTAGCATTTAAAGACGGAAAAATTGTCGATAGTAAAGACATTAAAAAATAAAAATCTATTTTTGCATAAAATAAAAATTACTATTTTGAAATTATCAAGAGAAATTAAAACCGCTATATTGGTTATTGCCTCAATCCTTTTGTTTATTTGGGGTTATAGCTTTTTGAAAGGCAGGGACTTGTTTGTTAATTATAAAACGTTGTATGTTGAATATCTAAATGTTGAAGGATTAAATGCTTCTGCGCCAGTGACCATTAATGGATTGGTAGTTGGAAAAGTAAGTAAAATTACAATCGATAATACTACCGCTAAAATAAAAGTTGAAATGCAAATTAAATCTGATTTTCCCATTAAGAAAACAAGTATTGCTGAAATTTATGCGACAACTTTAATTGCTGGAAAACAAATTGCTATAATTCCTTCCAAAACGGGTGAAGACGCTGTTGATGGAGATTCATTAGTAGCCTCTAGTAAACTTGGGTTAACTGATGAGTTAGCCAAACAAATAGAACCATTAAAAGATAAAATCACCAAATTGTTGGATAATGGAAATTTTATGTTGACCAATGTGAATCAAATATTAGACGCAAAATCAAAAGAAAATATTAGAAATAGTATTGCTACTTTAAACGAAACACTTACTCAATTTAAGCAGGCTTCAACGCAAGTAAATTCAATGTTAGGGGAAAATAAAAATAAGATAAATGTTGTGATGAACAATATTGATAAAGCGTCGGGAAATTTCTCTAAATTATCAGATTCTTTAGCAAAATTAAACATCAATAAAACAGTTGCGAATCTTCAAAAAACGTTAGATAATGCAGATAAATTGCTGTCCGATATCCAATCTGGAAAAGGAACAATGGGAAAATTAATGAAAGACGAGGCATTATACAACAATCTTAAAAAAACAACCAAAGAGCTTGAGTTGCTTTTACAAGACGTTCGATTAAATCCTACGCGATATGTAAATGTATCTGTTTTTGGAAAGAAAAATAAGCCTTATAAAGCACCTGTAAACGACTCTATTTCGAAGTAAAAACTAATGATATGAAATTTTTAGATACTATTTTTTTTGCTATACTTTTAATCATCGGATTTGGATATTTTACCATTAATGTAAAAAAGTTGATTCGAAATATTAGATTAGGTAAAGAAGTTAACCGTTCAGATAATTCTGGTGATCGGTGGAAAAATATGGCGATGATTGCTCTTGGGCAATCCAAAATGGTAAAACGTCCTGTTGCTGGTTTACTTCATATAATTGTTTATATTGGTTTTGTAATCATTAATTTAGAACTTTTAGAAATTATTATTGACGGACTATTTGGAACCCATCGAGTATTCGCATTTATGGGGAATTTTTATAGTTTTTTAATAGGTTCTTTTGAAATACTAGCGGTGCTAGTTTTGGCGGCTGTAATAATTTTTTGGACAAGAAGAAATGTTATCAGATTGAAGAGATTCACAAGTACCGATTTGAATGGAAAGCCTAAAAAAGATGCAGATATCATTCTTTATTTTGAAGTTGTTTTGATGTCATTATTTTTGTTGATGAATGCCTCTGATTTTTGGTTACAACAAGCAGGAGTTTCTCATTATATTCAAGCGGGTTCGTTTCCAGTGAGTCATTTTATTGCTCCATTTTTCAACGGAATGAATGAATCGGCCGTGATGATGTTAGAAAGAACATTTTGGTGGTTGCATATCATCGGGATTTTATGTTTTTTGAACTATTTATATTTTTCAAAACACCTTCATATTCTGCTAGCATTTCCTAATACTTATTTTGCAGATTTAAATCCCAAAGGACAATTTGATAATTTAGAGAGTGTTACCAAGGAGGTTAAATTGATGATGGATCCCAATGCTGATCCTTTTGCAGCAGCACCTGTCGATGATAATGCAGTTCCAAGTAAATTTGGTGCAAGTGACGTGATGGATTTGAATTGGGTACAATTACTTAATGCTTATACTTGTACGGAATGCGGAAGATGTACCTCTGCTTGTCCTGCAAATCAAACCGGTAAGAAGTTGTCTCCGCGTAAGATTATGATGGACACCCGAGATCGAGTAGAAGAAGTTGGAAGAAATATCGATCAAAATAAAGGTGTTTTTATTCCAGATAATATTTCCTTATTGAACGATTATATCACTAGCGAAGAACTTTGGGCATGTACTTCCTGCAACGCTTGTGTAGAAGAATGTCCTGTAAACATAAGTCCTTTGTCAATTATTATGGATATTCGTCGTTTTTTGGTAATGGAACAAAGTGCGGCACCACAGTCGTTGAATGCCATGATGACTAATATTGAAAACAATGGAGCTCCATGGCAATACAACCAAATGGATCGATTGAATTGGAAAGACGAAAATTAGTAAAATAATATTTTCCCATATTGTGAGGCTTGGGAATATGTATATATGAATGTGAACTTATAAAATTTTAAAAAATGAAAGCGGAAGACATTGACAAAACCTTGCAAGCAGTAACTGAAAACGGACAACAATTAAGTCCAATTTTACCAGAAGGAGTAAAGAATTATTTAATTGATATTGACGGTACCGTTTGTGACGATATTCCAAATGAAGAGCCAGAACGAATGTTAACGGCAGAGGTGTATCCAGATGCCTTAATTACTTTGAATAAATGGTATGATGAAGGTCATATTATATTCTTTTTTACTTCAAGAACCGAAGCACATAGAGAATATACCGAACGTTGGTTGAAACAACACGGTTTTAAATACCACGGAATTCTTTTTGGAAAACCTCGTGGAGGAAACTACCATTGGATTGACAATCACATTGTATTGTAACATTATTGTTAACTCCCGCATGCACCT
>CAZSZH010000108.1:0-3462 GCA_964610785.1 uncultured Flavobacterium sp.
TAGTCAACAGTAAACCAGTAATCGTTTGATGGCATTAGGTTTCCGTTGTAGGTCCCGTCCCAACCTTGGCTTTGCGGACTGATTTGTTTGATTAGTTTTCCGTAGCGGTCAAATATATAAATTTTTGCGCTTAAATCATTCTTTAATCCAACAATATTCCAATTGTCATGGATTCCATCGCCATTAGGTGTAAAATAGTGAGGATAATCAATTGTTTGAACTTCGTTTATGATAAATGGGTCGCAACTATTGGCGATTCCTGCTTTGGTATCCCAAACGGTTATAGTGTGTGTGCCTAAGGAAACATTCTCAAACACATTGCTTATTTGTTGTGGTCCATCGTCAAGACTGTATTGATAGGTTCCATATCCTTGAGCTGTTACAATGATGGTTTGATTGTCTGAAAAGGCATTGGTAACAGTGTATCCTTGTGAACCTATCGGATTAGCTACGGCTTGTCCTGATTGTAATACTTGGAATGGTTGAATCGAAGTAGCACTACATCCCAGCGGCGCCAAAGTAGTACTGGTCATTGTCACTCCATAATTAGCACTAATATCGTTAGCAAGTGGGCTAGTTATTGTAAAAGTAGAACCTGTTCCAAGTATAACGGTTGGATTACTTAAATCAAACCATTGATAAGCGTAACTTGGTTTTGGTAATACTAAATATTGCGTTTGATTGTCTGCCGTTAGTGTTAACCCTCTCACTAGTTGATGTGTGACATAATCCACACAAATAACATTCGTTGGAGCGATAATAACTGGTGTTGGTGGTTGCTCAATAGTAATGTTAAATTTATCGATCGTCTCACATCCTGTGACATTGTTTTTCACACTAATCCAAACCGTATGGGTATAGGCTTGATAGGTCATCCAACTATTTGGGTCAATCGCTGATGGCACCAATGGTGGTGTGGCTTTTGGATTGTATTGGGTATCATAAAATGATACAGTATAATCAGTAATGGCTTGTGAGGTTCCTAAAATACCATTTACTAGTAAACTTAAATCATATGTGTAATATCCATCATTTTTTGTATCACTGTCACATGTTGCAAATGGTGGTGGAACCGTAAGGGTTGGTTTTAGATTAACTTTAATGGTAAAACTACCCATAGGACTCTTACAGCCTGTAATGGTATTGGTAGCAACTACATTGATTGTTTGTGGATTGCTGGTATTATTATAGGTTCCTGGAGTACTGATTAAATTGGTCAATCCTGGACCTTCATAAAACGCTAAAGTGTAATTAGACAACGGTAAAGCTACTGTTGATAATAAATTAGCCGCTTGTGAATTCAAATCAAAGGTGCTTACTCCACTGGTAGTGTTTTCACAATTTTGGTATACCAATCCAGATGTAATTAACGGAAGTGGATTTACAACAATAGGTTGTTCTACCAAAACATAACAATGTTCTCCCAAAGAATTTATAAAGTTATTCTCTACTCGAATCCATACATTTTGATTCACATTGGCAGCGTTTGGACTTCCTGTTGGGCTTCCTGTGATAATTTCATTAGTATTAGATTGCGCCGCAGCTAAGCTTGGGAAATAATGCAAAGTTACATTAGCATCATTGTTTATAATATAAGCTGCATTGGTTGTTAAATCAAATACTTCGTATCCATCATTAGGATTAGTAACATCACATTTAACTAACGGCAAATTACTTAAATCTGTTCTTGGTGTTGGTATTGGCAATACTTGAATGGTTAATGTTCGATAACTTTTACATCCTGTGGTATTATCTGTTGCCACAATAAACACCGTTTGTACTGCCGCAATGGTATTGACAAAAGCCTCTGGATGAAGAATTGGATTATTGTGCGCCGCATCTAAAAAGAATGCTACGGAATGATTAGGTATGGTTCCTATAAAAGTCACCATATCAAAAGTAGTATACAAATCATTCGCATTGGCATCGTTATCACAAACACTCAACAATGTTGGCGTGGTTAACACTAATGGTGTGTTGACCTGTAATTGGAACGAACCTACTGCAAAACAGCCTGTGGTATTGTTTTGTATTCTCACCCAAATCGTTGGATTGCCGCAAGCATAATAATTACTTGTTGTTACAATAGAGGCTCCTGCTATAGTTGAACTCGCTGCTGCTTGAGTGGTATAATAGGTAACTGTATAATTCGATCCCGCTGTGGGTTGTGCTGCCAAAATAATTGGTGTTTGACTATCCAAATTAAAACTAGTACAACCATCTTGTGGATTGTTATCGGTATCGCACAAGGTTATCGCAGATAAAGGCGTTGGCATTATTGGTGCTGGGTCTACAACCAATTCTATTTGCATTACATTAAAGCAATGTGTTATTGGATTCTCGGCTCTAACCCAGATAAATTGTGAATACGGAAAGGTTATATTACTATAAAGAGGTCCAATTGGATTCAGATTATTTTCGGCATCTACTTGAGTCAAATGATAACTGATGTTATAAACCCCTGGGGTTTGAAACAAGATGTTTGGTGTTAACGTACTCAAATCAAATTGTGCTACTCCATTTTGGTCTGTATCACATACTACATAAGGATGGGTTGGTGGAATCGGCTGTGGTTTTGGATTCACTACCAAGTCCATCGTCGAAATTACATAACATCCTGTGGCGGTATTGGTCAATCGAATGCCAATGGTTTGTGCATAGGTTTGCGTATTGGTATAAGCCGATGGTGTTGCAATAGCGTTGGTATTGGCTATAGCATCTGCCCAAGTTGGATAGAAGGTTACTTGAACTCCCAATTGTCCATTCAAGATAGAAGGCACTTGTGAGGTTAAGTTAAACGTTTCAATTCCAACGGGTGCTACAGTTTCGCAAACTTCATATTGTGGATAGAATGGTAGTGCGATTGGTAACGGGTCTACAAATAATTTTACGGTAATAATATCAAAACATCCCGTAAGGTTATTTTGAACTCGAATCCAAACCGTACCACTTGATGTTGCATAACTACTAGCTGGAGTTATCGCATTACTTGCAGCTTGAGCACTTGCCAAAGAGGCATAATAGGTAACGGTATAATCAGTAGCTGGCAAAGTGGTTCCTAAAACTTGAGGCGTTACAACACCACTTAAATCAAATATCGCGATACCATCGGTATTATCATCACAAAGATGATAATCATTTGGAAGATGTGCTACTGGTTTTGGATTCACAATTAAATGCAAGGTAGTGTAAGAGGCACATAACGGTGCCGCTGGATCGAAAACTCGAACGTAAATAATCTGACTAAAAGCACTATTGATATTACAATAAGGAACATTTTTAGGAATAGCATTAGAATTCGTTTGAGAATCCGTTAGCGTTAAATGATAAGTGATTTGAATTCCTGACTGCGTGGAAATCTCCGAATCTTTAGTCCCTAAAGTAAACAAACAAGAAACGCCATCGTTGTTGTCATCACAAACGAAATAGTCCGTCGGGGCAGTGATTACTGGGGCGGGAATT
>CAZSZH010000109.1:0-3269 GCA_964610785.1 uncultured Flavobacterium sp.
GGATAAGATGATGCTCCTACAGATCCTGGTGCTCTTAAACGATTGTGTTGACCATGTGTCGCTTGTCCAACACCACCAAAACCGTGACGTTTTACTACACCTTGAAAACCTTTTCCTTTAGATACACCTTGTACATCAACAAATTCTCCTTCGCTGAATACCGCAACAGTGACATTATCACCTAACTTAAACTCACCTTCAAAATCTTGGAATTCAACGACTTTCTTTTTTGCAGAAGTACCCGCTTTTTTAAAGTGACCTAAATCAGCTTTAGTGGCGTGTTTTTCTGTTTTGTCATCGAAACCAAGTTGAAGGGCTTCATACCCGTCAACCGCAATGGTTCTGACTTGGGTAACGACACAAGGTCCAGCTTCGATTACTGTACAAGGAATATTTTTCCCATTTTCATCGAATAAGCTAGTCATGCCGATTTTTCTTCCAATTAACCCAGACATATTAAACTATTTATTAATTATTATTCTATTTATTACAAAGAATTAAGTAGTAGACTTTTTCATAAGTCTAACACTTAAATTTTATTTAAAGTAGTTATACTTTTATTTCTACTTCAACTCCACTTGGCAACTCTAATTTCATTAAAGCATCAATGGTTTTTGAGGATGAACTGTAAATATCAATTAGTCTTTTGTAAGACATCACTTCAAATTGTTCTCTCGATTTTTTATTAACGTGTGGAGAACGTAATACAGTAAATAATTTTTTGTGAGTTGGCAACGGAATTGGACCAGTTACAACAGCACCTGTACTTTTTACAGTTTTTACAATCTTTTCAGCAGATTTATCTACCAACATGTGATCGTAAGATTTTAATTTTATTCTAATTTTTTGACTCATCTTGATAAAAATTATGCGTTTCCTTTTGCTTTTTTGATAACTGCTTCAGAGATATTTGAAGGTGTTTCTGCATAGTGTGAAAATTCCATAGTAGAAGTTGCTCTACCTGATGAAAGTGTTCTTAATGTCGTAACATAACCAAACATTTCAGATAATGGCACGTCTGCTTTGATAGTTTTTGCTCCATTTCTATCTCCCATGTCGTTTACTTGACCTCTACGACGGTTAATATCACCAACGATATCTCCCATGTTTTCTTCTGGTGTAATAACCTCCATTTTCATAATCGGCTCAAGGATAATTGCTCCAGCCGCTTTTGCTACTTCTCTGTAACCCATTCTAGCCGCTAATTCGAATGAAAGAGCATCTGAATCGACAGGGTGAAAAGATCCATCCGTTAAAGTCACTTTCAAACTATCCACTTGGTAACCTGCTAAAGGCCCAGTTTTCATAGCTTCACGGAATCCTTTTTCTACAGATGGTATATATTCTTTAGGAACGTTACCTCCTTTTACTGCGTTAACAAATTGTAATCCTACAGGAACTTTGCCATCAACTGCCTCCGCTGGTTCAAGTGTAAATACGATATCACCAAATTTACCACGACCACCCGATTGTTTTTTATAAACTTCTCTATGCTGTGCAGTTTTGGTGAACGCTTCTTTATATTCAACTTGAGGCTCACCTTGATTTACTTCAACTTTGAATTCT
The DNA here is from genome assembly GCA_964610785.1 of uncultured Flavobacterium sp. GTDB lineage: Bacteria > Bacteroidota > Bacteroidia > Flavobacteriales > Flavobacteriaceae > Flavobacterium. Next base: position 1,567 of record CAZSZH010000109.1, read on the forward strand.
CGTTTCATTCGATCTACAAGAATATCTAAGTGCAACTCACCCATCCCTGAAATAATAGTTTGACCAGAAGCTTCATCAGTTCTAACTGTAAATGTTGGATCTTCTTCAGCTAATTTTGCCAAAGCCATACCCATTTTATCAACGTCAGCTTTAGTTTTTGGTTCAATTGCGATACCAATTACTGGTGCTGGGAATTTCATTGACTCTAGAATAATTGGATGTTTTTCATCACACATCGTATCTCCAGTCTTGATATCTTTAAATCCAACTGCTGCTCCAATATCACCTGCTTCGATATAATCGATTGGGTTTTGTTTATTAGCGTGCATTTGGTAGATACGTGAAATTCTTTCTTTGTTTCCTGAACGTGTGTTCAAGATATACGAACCAGCATCTAAACGACCTGAATAAGCACGGAAGAAAGCTAAACGACCCACATAAGGGTCAGTAGCAATTTTAAATGCTAAAGCTGCGAACGGCTCTTTAACATCAGGACGACGCAAGATTTTAGTTTGATCTTCTTCTAATAATTCAGCATCATCAGGATGAATACCCTCAATACCTTCTTTATCTAAAGGAGATGGTAAATATTTACAAACTGCATCCAACATAAACTGAACTCCTTTATTTTTAAAAGAAGAACCTGCAATCATAGGAATGATAGCCATGTCAATTGTAGCTGCTCTTAATGCTGTATTGATTTCGTCTTCAGTGATAGAATCTGGATCTTCCATATATTTATCAAGCAAGTTCTCGTCATAATCGGCAACTGCTTCAATAAGGATATCTCTGTATTCTTTAACTTCAGCAACCATATCAGCTGGAATTGGAACAATATCAAAAGTTGCTCCTTGAGTAGCATCATGCCAAACTATTGCTTGGTTTTTAACTAAATCAACAACACCTTTGAAATCATTTTCTTCACCTATTGGCAACGTAATCGCAACTGCGTTAGACTTTAACATATCTCTAACTTGTTGACAAACTGCTAAAAAGTTAGATCCTTGACGGTCCATTTTGTTTACGAATCCCATACGTGGCACTCTATATTGATCGGCCAATCTCCAGTTAGTTTCTGATTGTGGCTCAACACCATCAACTGCAGAAAATAAGAAAACAAGTCCATCAAGTACACGTAACGAACGATTTACCTCAACGGTAAAGTCAACGTGTCCTGGAGTATCAATAATGTTAAAGTGGTAATCTTGAGAATTTGGCAATGGTTTACCTTGCTCTGTTGGAAAACTCCATTCACAAGTTGTAGCAGCAGAAGTAATAGTAATACCTCTTTCTTGCTCTTGTGCCATCCAGTCCATTGTTGCAGCACCATCATGTACTTCACCAATTTTGTGTGATTTTCCTGTGTAAAATAATATACGTTCTGTAGTGGTAGTTTTTCCAGCATCAATATGAGCTGCAATACCAATATTTCTTGTGAATTTTAAATCTCTAGCCATTTCTTAAATATTAAAATCTAAAGTGAGAGAATGCTTTATTAGCTTCAGCCATTTTGTGAGTATCCATTCTCTTTTTAACTGCAGCACCTTCTTCTTTAGCCGCAGCTAAAATTTCAGAAGCTAGTTTTTGAGCCATAGATTTTTCATTTCTTCTTCTAGCATATAGAAGCATCCACTTCATTGCCATAGAAATTTTACGGTCTGGTCTGATTTGCATTGGAATTTGAAAGGTAGCTCCACCTACTC
>CAZSZH010000110.1:0-3264 GCA_964610785.1 uncultured Flavobacterium sp.
GCTATGGCATCAACTGTAGATCATACTTTCGGACTCATTCCTACATTTTCAGGGGCTGTAAACCCAAGTCTATTTAATTTTTCTGTCGATAGTCCGAAACCATTTTTGAATTCCGAATTAATTGTAACGGGTAATTTTCCTTGAGATTCAATAGCTCCAAATAGTAATTCGGCAGAAACTTCTTGTGCGATATCGCTATTTTGATAAGACATTACAACGCCTTTTATATCTTTAAAATTAACAGGAGATAACGAATAAGGCTTGGTGAAAGCATTCAAAATAACCGTACTGTTTTTTGCTATTTCGTGTAACCATAGTAGTTCTGATTCTGAAAAATCATGTTTTTTCCAGGCTTTATCCGATTTATGATATCCTATGATGACAATGTCAAATTTTTTAAGTTTGAGTTGTAAAGAATCCAAATTTGAATCAGAAATTTCAATTACTTCGGTATATTTTTTTAAAGTTGATAAAAAAGAAGAATTCACATCATCACCTAATTTCACATAAGCAATTTTTTGATCTAAGTTTTTAATAGGCAAGATATCATCCTTATTTTTCAAAACGGTTATCGCATGTTCATACAATTGATATTGAAGTGCATCTTTATAGGTTGAATTCAAATCGGCTACCATTCCATTCAAGTCAATTGGCTTAAAGTGATTTAAACCTGCTTTGAATTTATAATGTAAAATTTTCTTAACCGATTTAGCAATTCTATCTTCGGTGATTTTTCCTTCTTGATAAGCCATACATATTTTTTCATAGGCTAAAGGAACATTTTCTGGAAAAAGCAAAATATCATTACCTGCCATAAAAGCTTCCAAATCGATATCGCCCGGTTTCATAAATTTACTTGCTGCTTTCATATTCAAAGCATCGGTAAAAATTAATCCGTCAAATCCAAGTTCGTTCTGCAATAAATCGGTCACAACAGTATGTGAAACAGAAGTTGGCCAATTCTCTCTGGATTCTAGACTTGGAATATTTAAGTGTGCTACCATAACAGACGCCAAGCCTTCATCAAACATTCTTTTATAGGGATATAGTTCCACCATGTTAATATGCTCTTTTGAAAAACTCACTAGAGGCAAAGCATAATGTGAGTCTAGAGCAGTATCACCATGACCGGGAAAGTGTTTGCCCGTGCAAAAAACACCCTGACTTTGAACACCTGTCATTAGGGCAATAGCATGTTCGGTAACATTCACTTTATCTTCTCCGAAAGAGCGATTTCCGATGATCGGATTTTTGGGATTGGTATTGATGTCTAAAACAGGTACAAAATTAAATTGTGCACCGATACGTTTGGTTTCTTGTGCCATATTTTCACCTACTTGACGAATTAGTTTCAAATCCCTGATGGCTCCCAATGTAGTATTCCAAGGGTATTTATAAGTAGAATCTAAACGCATACTTAATCCCCATTCAGCATCAATTCCAATAAACAAGGGAACTTTGGACTTAGATTGAAAACGATTAGTTAGTTTGGCTTGACGAACGGGACCGCCTTGAAAAAATATCAACCCTCCAATTTTATTTTGAGAAATAAGTTTATCGATTGCATTAAAATGAACGGTATCTTTATTTGAATAAGCCGCTACCATAAAAAGTTGTCCAACTTTATCCTCAAAAGACATCGTGTTGTAAATACTATCTACCCATTTTGTCTCTGATGGAGTTTCTGCAAAGAAATTTTTACGTTCCGATTTTGCTACGGGAACATAAGCTTGATCATCATAAATGACTTCGGGTTTCTTAATTTTTTCAACGTCATTGGGAATCACTTTTGTGGAACCACAATTGGTCACAAAAGATAGCATTACCAATAAAACTATTAGTGGGGTTATTTTTTTCATTAAAAAATAGTAATTAAAAGAAACGACTGTGCCAGCTTTCACTTGCAGGAACTTCCCAGTTTTCTTTCCATTCTTCAATGGTATTCAAAAGATTATTGAAAACAATCGTATTTTCGGAAACCGATTTATCTTTAGCTAGTTTCTTGAAATCAAGCAGTGTTTTGTATGTAATAAATTCGCCTTGTTTAAAAGCAACATTCATTTTGTCTAATAAATCAACACTATATTTTTGCTCTAAATTTTGAATAAATGCTACGGAAGCATCAATGGAACAACCGGTTGATTGTTGCACTTCCTGATTTACCGCAATAATGATAAAACGATTGTATTTTATTTGAAACGAGGATTCTAATGAAGTTCCATGAGCACTCCAATTTGTTAAAAATGCTGCAAGTTCTTTTTCTATGGCTAAAACTTCATCATCTGAAAACTTTCTACTGGATTGATAAATCCAAATTCTCGATTCTTCTGGTAAACTTTCAAACGGTACAAACATGCGATTTTAGATTTTAGATTTCAGAAATTAGTATTTACAAATCTTGAGCATTAGCAATCAATTCGGCGATATCCAATACTTTAATATCAGCTTCACGTTCTTTATTTTTTATCCCATCGGTCATCATAGTATTGCAAAACGGACAACCTGCAGCAATAATCTCTGGTTTAGTTTCTAGCGCGTCTTCGGTTCGCTCAATATTGATTTCCTTATCCCCTTTTTCTGAATCTTTAAACATCTGAGCTCCTCCAGCACCACAACACAATCCATTTGCTTTAGAACGCTTCATTTCTACCAATTCTGCATCTAACTTTTGGATTAAATCTCTTGGTGCTTCATAGATGTTGTTGGCTCTGCCCAAATAGCAGGGATCATGAAATGTGATTCGCTTTCCTTTAAATTGGCCCCCTTCGATTGTTAATCTTCCGGCGTCTAATAGTGATTTAAGAAATTCGGTATGATGAACCACTTCGTATGTTCCGCCCAATTCTGGATATTCATTTTTTAAGGTATTAAAACAATGAGGACAAGCAGTTACTATTTTCTTAGCTTCATAAGCATTAAGCACTTCAATATTCATCATGGCTTGCATTTGAAACAAAAATTCATTACCCGCTCTTTTTGCAGGATCACCTGTACAACTTTCTTCAGTTCCAAGTACTGCAAATTCAACGTTAGCACGATTTAAAATTCGTACAAATGCTTTGGTAATTCGTTTAGCTCGGTCATCAAAACTTCCTGCGCAACCCACCCAAAATAAAACTTCGGGTTGTTTGCCTTGAGCTAACATTTCTGCCATTGTTGGCACATTCAATACTTCTGCCATTTATTAAGATTTTTAGATTGCTGGATTTTTAGATTAATTAAGATACCAATTTAAAATTCCAATAAAATTTTTATTCATGTTGT
>CAZSZH010000111.1:0-3172 GCA_964610785.1 uncultured Flavobacterium sp.
ATGGGAGGTTTAGAATGTGGTAAATGTCATTACTAAGTTTATCAGATTAATAGTTTAGAGATTTATTTATCATTCAATACAAAACTCATAAACTTATAAATCTAAACAATTTAAAATTAATTAAGAAGCTAATATTTATATACGATGTCATCTAACAAAAAATACTGGAAAAGTGTTGAGGAACTAAACGAAAATAGTTCTATTGTTGAGGCGCTTAGAAATAATGAATTTGTTGAAGAAATTCCTACTGCGGAGTTCCTTTCAGATAAAGACTCATTATCATCTTCATCAACTACTCGTCGTGATTTCTTAAAGTACGTAGGTTTTACCACTGCTGCCGCTTCCTTGGCTGCTTGTGAAGGACCCGTTCATAAATCTATACCTTATGTGGTTCAGCCAGATTCTATCATTCCAGGTGTAGCAGATTATTATGCTACTACTATGTTTGATGGATTTGATTTTGCTAATTTGTTAGTAAAAACTAGAGAAGGTCGCCCGATTAAAGTTGAAAATAATAAAATAGAAGGTGCTAAATTTGCAGCAAATGCAAGAGTACACGCCTCAGTTTTGTCATTGTATGACAGTATGCGTCTTAAGTCCCCTAAAAAAGAGGCTAAGTCGACTACTTGGACTGAAGTTGATACTGCAATCAAAACTAGTTTAGCAGAAGCCAAAACTGCAGGAAAACAAATTGTTTTGTTGACTAATACCTTAGCAAGTCCATCAACTGAAAAATTAATCGCTGAATTTATTTCAAAAAACCCAACGGCAAAACATATTGTTTATGATGCTGTATCAGAATCAGCAGCGTTAGATGCTTTCGAAGCGGTTTATGGAGAGAGAGCCTTAGCAGATTATGATTTTTCAAAAGCGAATACTATTGTATCTATTGGTGCAGATTTCTTAGGAGATTGGCAAGGAGGAAGCTATGATTCTGGATACGCTAAAGGAAGAATTCCTCAAGCAGGAAAAATGTCAAAGCACTTTCAATTTGAAGCTAACATGACCCTTTCTGGTGCTGCTGCTGACAAAAGAATTGCGATGACAGAAGCAAGTCAAAAGCAAGCCTTAGTTAAAATATACAATATCATTACCGGTTCCTCGGTTGCCGTTGGAAAAGTAGACAATGAAGCAGAAGTTGTAAAAGCTGCCAATCAATTAAAAGCTGCGGGAACTAAAGGACTTTTAGTTTCTGGAATTCAAGATAAAAACGCACAACTTTTAGTTCTAGCCATTAACCAAGTTTTAAAAAGCGAGGCATTACTAACGGCTAGTTCACGATTAATAAGAAAAGGCTCTAACGAGAAAGTTGCTCAATTAATTACCGATATGAATGCAGGTTCTGTTCATACTTTAATTATGAGTGGCGTTAACCCGGTGTATACTTTAGCAAACAGCAAATCGTTTGTGAGTGGTTTAGGCAAAGTTAAAATGTCGGTTGCCTTTTCAATTAAAGAAGACGAAACGGCAGAGAAAGTAAAAATTGCTGCTGCTGCTCCTCATTATTTAGAATCTTGGAATGATTATATGTTAACTAAAGGAACTTATTCTTTAGCACAACCGACGATTCGTCCTTTGTTTAACACCAAACAATTTCAAGAAGCTTTAATGTCTTGGAATGGTGTTGCGGGAACTTATTATGATTATATCAAAGCGAATTCTTCTTCTAACTTGGGAGGAAAGACTTGGAATAAAGTACTTCATGATGGAGTTGTGGTTTCTGGTAACACAGCTATTGCTGGCGGAACTGCAAATTACAGTGCTGCAGCAAGCGCTTTAGCTACCGCTAAACCAGCTAGCGGATTTGAATTACATTTATATACTAAAACTGGTTTAGGAGATGGCCAACAAGCCAACAACCCATGGTTGCAAGAGTTTCCCGATCCAATTACAAGAGTTTCTTGGGATAACTATGTTACTGTTTCTCAAGCAGACGCCAAAAAATTAGGACTAGAAAATAAGATAGTTGCTAATGGTGGTCTTAACGGAAGTTATGCAATCTTAACCGTAAACGGAACAAAACTTGAAAATGTTCCTGTAATCGTTCAGCCAGGCCAAGCTCTTGGGACTTTAGGATTGTCTTTTGGTTATGGCAAAAAAGCTTCTTTGAAAAAAGAAATGCAAGTAGGTGTAAATGCTTATACATTATACAACGACTTTAATACTGTTCAATCGGTTACTATATCGAAAGCAAATGGAGAACACGAGTTTGCTTGTGTACAATCGCAAAAAACATTGATGGGTCGAGGGGATATCGTGAAAGAAACTACCTTAAAGGTATTTAATGATCCAAACATTAAAGTTGAAGAATGGAATGCTGTTCCAATGGTATCGTTAGACCATAAAGAAACTCCAGCTACAAAAGTTGATTTATGGGAATCTTTCGATCGTTCTACAGGACATCATTTTAATTTATCTATAGACTTGAATGCTTGTACCGGTTGTGGTGCTTGTGTTATTGCTTGTCACGCTGAAAACAACGTTCCTGTTGTTGGAAAATCTGAAGTAAGAAGAAGTCGTGATATGCACTGGTTGCGTATTGATAGATACTATTCTTCGGAAGACACTTTTGCAGGAGATAATGAGAAAAAAGAAAATTTCAAAGGATTATTTGGGGACAAAGGTTCTTTAGGTGGTTTTGGAAGCATGGAACATCCTGCTGACAATCCACAAGTAGCCTTCCAACCGGTAATGTGTCAACATTGTAATCACGCGCCTTGTGAAACAGTTTGTCCAGTAGCCGCAACTTCACATAGCCGTCAAGGTCAAAATCATATGGCATACAACAGATGTGTTGGTACGCGTTACTGTGCTAACAACTGTCCTTATAAAGTACGTCGTTTTAACTGGTTCTTGTATAACAAAAACAGCGAATTTGATTATCACATGAATGATGATTTAGGTCGTATGGTTATTAATCCAGATGTAAACGTTCGTTCACGTGGAGTAATGGAAAAATGTTCTATGTGTATTCAAATGACACAAAAAACAATTTTGGATGCAAAACGTGACGGTAGAGTAATAAAAGATGGAGAATTCCAGACCGCTTGTTCAAATGCTTGTTCTACAGGAGCAATGGTATTTGGTGATGTAAATGATAAAGAATCTAAAGTAACCTAGTTACTTGAAGATAAAAGAATGTATCATTTACTGGAGCATGTTGGTACGAAAC
>CAZSZH010000112.1:0-3094 GCA_964610785.1 uncultured Flavobacterium sp.
ATTCAAAGATTTCGCGAATTCCTTTGGGCACTTCGGTTTGCCAATTTTCATCAGACATGTCGCCTTTAATGATGTTTACATGCAGATTCCCATCGCCTGCATGACCGTAACAAACTGATTGGAAACCGTATTTAGTACCTATCTTTTTAATTCCAGTTAACAATTCGGGCAACACGTAGCGCGGTACTACGGTATCTTCTTCTTTATAAATGGAGTTTGATTTTACGGCTTCGGCTACCGAGCGACGCATTTTCCACAACGCCTTTTTTTGGTCTTCGGTATCGGCAAATAGAACTTCATCGATTTCAAATTGCTCTACGACGCCTAAGATTTTTTCGGCTTCAAGCATTAATATTTCGGGGTAATTGCCATCGACTTCAATCAACAAATGAGCTTGTATTTTATCCTGAACTTGCACATTCAATCCGTCTACAAATTTCAACGTCCAATCAATCGCATCGCGTTCCATAAACTCTAAAGCACTTGGTACAATTCCTGCTCTAAATATAGCGGAAACGGCTTCACACGCTTGGCTGGCTTGGTAAAAAGGAACTAGCATTAATACATTATGCGAATTTTGCGGCAACAACTTCAAAACAATTTTGGTAATCACGCCTAGAGTTCCTTCGCTGCCTACCATCAATTGGGTGAGGTTGTAACCTGTGGAGTTTTTTAAGGTGTTTGCACCCGTCCAGATGATTTCTCCATTAGGCAACACCACTTCTAAATTGAGTACATAATCTTTGGTAACACCATATTTTACGGCACGTGCACCACCCGAATTTTCCGCTACATTCCCTCCTATCCAACAACTGCCTTGACTGCTTGGATCTACGGGATAAAACAAACCTTTTTCGGCAACGGCTTCGCGCAATACTTGTGTGATTACGGCGGGTTCTACAATAACTTGCAGATTTTGCTCGTCGATTTCTAGGATTTTATTCAGCCGTTCCATCGACAATCCGATGCCTTGATAAATGGATAAAGCACCACCACTCAAACCCGTTCGGGCTCCAATAGGGGTAGTTGGAATTTTATATTCGTTGGCTACTTTTAAAATTTCGGATATTTCTTGCGTGTTGGCGGGTTTGAGCACTACATGAGGCGGAAAAACATAATCTTCAGTCTCGTCGTGACCGTAGTGGTTGCGCGTTTCTTGGTCGGTGAAGATATAAGATGCGCCAACAATTGCGCTTAATTTTTGAAGGATTTCTGGATGTAATTGCATGGTGTATGAATTGAGAAGTAAAAGTAAAAAAAAGATGTTAGAAAATAGAGGAAAGAAGCAAGAGAAAAGACTTTTATTTGAACTTTACCTCTTTTGAACTACTGCTTATTACAGAAGACCAATACTAACTAGCCCTGATTGGAACCAACCGCCGTGCGGTGTGGAAAGCAGGAAAAGGGAAACCAAAAAAGCGCATGCGTTTCGCTACTGAAATACATCAGTACAAGTGCTAAAGATTTTTATTATGTGAGGTATTTTTGTGTAAATTTGTGAGAGTAAAACTTTGGAAATTGAAACAAGAATCCCATAAATCGGCGTTAACAGAAAAAGAAGGTGTGACACAACCGCAACCTTTGAGTTGGTCGTCATTGAAAGTGATTCAACAAAAACGAAGAACGCAACCGTCGGCACAAGAACTCATTGACGGCATTTTAACCGGCAACAAAACCGCTTTGAGTCGTGCGATTACTTTAGTTGAAAGTACCAATCTGAATCATTTAGAGAAAGCCAATGCCATTATACAGGCGTGTTTGCCGCACGCGAATAAGTCGATTCGGATTGGCATTACGGGTGTTCCTGGCGTTGGAAAGAGTACGTTTATAGAAGCCTTTGGAAAACATTTAACCGGTTTGGGAAAGAAAGTTGCCGTGTTGGCGGTTGACCCGAGTAGCACCATTTCGCATGGCAGTATTTTGGGCGATAAAACCCGAATGGAGGAATTGGTGAAAGACGACAATGCGTTTATTCGACCCAGTGCTTCAGGGGAAACTTTGGGCGGTGTGGCACGAAAAACTCGGGAAACCATTGTTTTGTGTGAAGCCGCTGGATTTGATACGATTATTATTGAAACCGTTGGAGTTGGGCAAAGCGAAACTGCGGTGCACAGCATGGTGGATTTCTTTTTATTATTGAAAATTTCGGGGGCTGGTGATGAATTGCAAGGCATTAAACGCGGCATCATGGAAATGGCCGATGCGATTGTGATTAACAAAGCCGATGGCGATAATATTAATAAAGCGAAATTAGCGAAAACCGAATTCAATAGAGCCTTGCATTTATTTCCGGCAAAAAAATCGGGTTGGACTGCCACTGCGGCAACGTGTAGTTCGTATACTAAAGAGGGAATTGATGACGTTTGGAATACAATTTCAGCTTACTTTGAATTGGTCAAGGGAAATCAGTATTTTGAAGCCAAGCGAAAAGACCAGAATCAATTTTGGATGATGGAAACAATCAATGAGCAATTGCAATCTAATTTTTACAACCACCCTGATATTATCAAACTATTGGATGAAAATAAAAAAGCCGTACAAAACGATGAAATTTCACCTTTTGCAGCGGCTACGGTATTGTTGAAAAGCTACTTTAAGTAGTTTGTTACTCTTCGTACCCTTCCATTTCTTTATCGTAGAATTCTCCTGCTAGCGTAATTAAATGCTCCATTTCCGATTCTAATTCGGTTTCATCTTCACCTTCTAAATCTTCGAGAAATTCGACTTCATCATCTTTTAAATTGATAATAAAACGCGGGAAATCGAGGTGAATTACGAAGATATCATCGGGAAAATCGGAGTTGTCAGCTAAAACGAATTTTGGTAATTGCATTTGTGAGAAGTTATGAGTTATGAGTTGCAAACTTATAAAAAACTCACAACTCATAACTCACAACTTTAAATTATTTATCCGACAAAATTACGGGTGCGCTTCCTTTACCCATAAAAATAACTTTGGCATTGTTGGAAGTGGCAATTTCTTTCTGAGCTTTAATCTGTTCGTATTGCAATTGTTTATCTGTTAAATTGGTTGATATAATCTTTTGATAATCTGCAATACCTTGGGCTTCTACTCGTTTGCGTTCGGCTTCTT
>CAZSZH010000113.1:0-2983 GCA_964610785.1 uncultured Flavobacterium sp.
AAATCCAATCATCGCGGACAGCAGTGGTCGCCTACCTATAATCTGGGTGCTGCAGGGGCAGTCATACAATGCTGCCTTGACGATGCCGGACGGTGTAACGGTTATTCAGACCTGGCAGAACGTGCAGGGTATTGTTTCTCTGCAAGTTGTTGAGGACTTGATTGACCAAGGTTCATTCTTGCCGCTTACCGGTGGAACTCTGACTGGGTTGCTTACGGTAAATGCGAACACCGTCTTGCAAACAACATCTGTAAATGGCGCCCTGACAGTTTCTGGAACCGCAAATCTCGGCGCGACGACAGCAACATCCGTCACAGCAACGCTTGACGCAAACAATCAGCGCCTAAGAAATGTTGCAACGCCCACCTCTGCAACTGACGCTACGAACAAAGCGTATGTTGATAGCACATTCCTACCCTCAGGAACGATCCTCTACACTGCAGTATCAACCGCACCGACTGGTTGGTTGATTGCAAACGGGTCTGCTATTTCAAGAACAACTTATGCGTCGCTTTTTGCCGCAATCGGCACAACCTATGGTTCAGGTGACGGTAGTTCCACCTTCAACCTTCCCGACTTGCGCGGTGTTTTTGTTCGAGGACTTGACATAGGACGAGGCATAGACACTGACAGAGCACTTGGCACGCTACAACAGGATATGGTCGGACCGCACGTTCACCCGCTACCAGGGGGTCCATACTTGACGCATGGATTTATAAATGGTGGAGGTGACGCTTTTTCTACACAATTGGCGTCGAATACGAGCACTAACAGCGGCACCGAAACCCGCCCGAAAAACATCGCGCTCGTGCCACTCATCAAGACATAAGGAACGAATATGGCACAGCTATCACCAATCTTCAACATCCCATACTTTACCGACAACAGCGGTAGTCCACTTGCCGGTGGCCGCATCTTTACATACGAAGCAGGTTCAAACAGCGTTCTGAAGGTTACCTACACGGATGAGGGTAGCACAGTTGCAAATACCAACCCAATAGTTCTGGACGCAGCAGGTCGTCTGCCAGGTGGAACTGTAATCTGGCTAACAGCAGGAGAGTTTTATAACTTAGTTCTTACCGCGCCTGATGCAACCACGGTGCTGAAGTCGTTTGACGATGTAAGCGGTGTTGTTGTTTCCACTGGAGGCGGAGGCGGTGGTTCAACCAGCGTTTGGGTAACCACCGCCGGAGCAACTTACTTGTCAGGCACTTCATTCTTGGTTACTGGAAACCAGGCGGCGAACTACGCCATTGGTAACAGGGTGCGAATAACGCAATCAGGTGGGTTTACCTATGGTGTGGTAACCAGCGTAAGTTTCGCAGGTGGCAACACAACCGTAATCGTGCAGGCAAATGGTCCTGCATTCAACCCATCACTTACAGAAGCGGCATATTCAGTTCTATTCGCAGCACCAAACGCAACGGTGGATGCTGGCGGAGTTTCCTACTTTGACACGCTGCCATACGCTCTTGCTAACACGGTTGGTAACAAGGTCAAGGGAATGAGCACAAACCTGACGTCGCTGACCAATAAGGTAACGACACTGCGGCAGGTATGGCAAGGAACAGGTAGCGGTCCCATCGTCGTAACCGTCGACCCCGCTATTACGTCATACTCAGCAGATCAAGTGTTTACCGTTCGCTTTCAAAGCGCAAGTTCATCTCCAGCAACAATCAACATCAACGGCGTCGGCCCAGTTGCACTGGCGCAGTATGACGTTGCTGGTAACCTTGGAAATCCAATAATCGCTGCAAACCAAGTTTCAGACATTGCCTACAATGGCACATCATTCGTTTTGCTTGACGCGCTGCCACCTGCAGCGGTTCTACCACCTCACGGGTTGCAGGCAATCACTGGCAACAGCAACTACACGGTTCCGCCAGGCGTCTATTCAATCAAGGTAACCTGCATCGGTGGAGGAGGAGGTGGCGCTTCTGGTTTCCTCTCGGGGAATGAAACACAAGTGTTCTACAATGGCGGTGGCGGTGGCGGTGCTGCAACAGCAACCCGCATTATCTCGACAACCCCAGGACAAGTCTATCCAGTTTCTATTGGCGTTGGCGGCACAGGAGGTGACATTGGACCGGGAGCAAACGGAACGAATGGTGGAACAACAACATTTGGCATTACGCTCGTAGTTGCGTCTGGCGCGGCAGGTGGCATTTACGGAACAAACCCAGCGGGTGGCGCAGCGGGTACTACCGGCACAGGAGACGTGGTTATACCGGGTTCTGCCGGCGCCGTGGGTGCAATATTTAATCCTGGTTTCTCTGCAGTAGGTGGTGGTGGTTATGGATTTGGTGGTATGGGTGGCGAGGGCACCGCTCGCACTAATGGGAATGGAGTAAATGGTCGCCCTGGCATCTGCATCGTGGAGTACTAAGCGTGGCAAATACGCCTAACCTCGCGAGCGTAGTCCAAGTTCCACCCATCGGTAAGGATGGGTTGCTCGACTATCGCTGGCGCCTATTTTTCGACATATTGTCGAGGAATGTGCCTATAAGTGGTCAATCATTTGTCATCGATGGCAATCCCATAACCTACGCGCAGATGACGCTTTACCAGGGCCCTGACTCCAGTAAGTCAGGCAACCCTGCAGAGGCAAGCATCTACTTTGCTCTTGACACAGGCAGGATTTACTGGGCAAACAGTGGCGTTTGGTCGTTGTTTAGTGAAGAACTTGTCGGTGACGTTACCAAACCAGCAGGCAGCAACGTAACCAGTTTGGCGGATGTATTCCCACTTCCAGGAACATATGGCAGCGACATTCAAGTTCCAATTCTGACAATCGATTCAAAGGGAAGAATAATAAATCTTTCCCTTGAGCCCATCAATGTGCCACCAGGACAGCAAGGACCGACTGGACCTACTGGGCCGACTGGACCGACAGGTCAAACTGGACCGACTGGACCGACAGGTCAAACTGGACCGACTGGACCTACAGGTCAAACTGGAGCGACTGGGCCGACTGGACCAACAG
>CAZSZH010000114.1:0-2930 GCA_964610785.1 uncultured Flavobacterium sp.
AATGTCGACTTATCGCTTATCAAGCGATTACTCTGCCTCTGAGTTACGCGGCAATATTTGGCACCACCTGAGAGATTCGAACTCCCAACCCCCGGATTCGTAATCCAGTGCTCTATCCAGTTGAGCCAAGGCGGTAAAGAAATCAGTCCAGTGACGAGGCCTCATCAGATCGAGGCTGTATGGACATGAAATGGATGCGGGTGACAGATTCGAACTGCCGATGCACCTGGCTTATGAGACCGGTGTGGTGACCACCCTACCCGCAATATTCTCTAGCACATGCCGGGCAAACGAATCATGTGCTGGTTTGAAAAAATGTCCCCATGCTGTGTGGGGAAAGTTGTGTTGTTGACACCATGACATAAAATCTATGTCTACTGCCCACTTCACTGAATTAGGCCATGCAACATCTGGCACTGGCCAAAAACTATCTATGTTGATCACTGGTATGCCTTGTGCATGAGCCAGGGCATTGAGCGCAAGAATATTTTTTCTCTTGTTCAACATACCTACTTCGGTGTTGGCTGAATACAGTAGCCAATGCTTAAAGTAGTCTGCGCCAACTTTATCAGGCACCGCACCCGGAGCCAATGCAATCCATTGATCATCATAGATTTCACTTCTATTTATACCCGTCCAGCAGGCGATCACTATGTCGTCGAGTGTCAAAGTTTGTTCGGTGAACTGTCTGAACATAGCGTCATTGCTGCCGCCCGATATGCTGAGATTGATTGGATTGTATCCTAATGCTTGAGCTATCTGAATAGGATAGCAATGTATCCGTCCGTGGTCGTCGGCTTGGTTGAAGTTATCAAAAATCAATCCTGGTTCTTTAAACATCTCAGTTCCAACTGCATGGCTACAGCCCAGGATCACGGCTTTTTTCATATATGTGGTGCCCCACGACAGAATCGAACTGCCATCACAGGATTACAAAACCAGTGTACTGCCATTGTACTAGTAGGGCGAAATCTTCAAGATGTCTTTGATCTTTTATCAATAGCACGTTGGATCTTGGCTCGGTGTTTAGGCCTAGCACTTTCTAACATCTTTGTTAGTTGAGCCACATTCAATGGGCCCAGTCTGGGTTTGCCACTGTGATGTCTCATGGGATCGTTGTTGGTATTGAATGCTGACATATTGTTTCCTTGTTTGGCTCCGAGTGTGGGGTTCGAACCCACCTAACCAGTGATTAACAGTCACGCCCATGCACCTAGCTCGGGTTTCTCGGAATAGTGTTTTATATATCTATTGTGTGTTTGGGTCGCAATAAATAAAATTATGAAAATAATTAATCGATCACATCTAACCGATGAAATATATCAAAGTTTCTATAGCGTACAATACTTTCCTAATAAAAATTCTACAAAAATAAGAGACGGCGACGCCTGGCCTGCGGTCTGCTATGCTTTTGATTTATTTGAACCTAACAAATACCTGCCTCACCGTCCAGCGAAATTTCATCCTAGGATCTGGGACCAAATTAGTTGTCTAGAAACTTGGAAAAAACGAGATCCAAAAGTGGTCCTTGACATCGGGTGCGGATCAGGAGAAGTTAGTTATGGTTTTTGGAAAATGGGATGCGAAGTACACAGTATAGACTGCAACCCTGCTACCCCCGAATTCTTTGAACACACGTCAAGTAATTTTTTCGGTGAAAGCGATGATAAACACACACTTTACATCGGGCCTGCCGGGCAGTTTCTTGACTGCATACCTGAAAATTTAGACACGGTACTTCTAGTAGAATCCATTGAACATATAATTTCTGATGAATGGTCTCGTATTTTCAGTGCTATAAAACCAGTGCTACAACGCAATCACGGTAGGTTGATTATTGCAAATACCATATGGCCATTGGGTGGTCCAATGGATCCAGCAAATGAGCACATTTCTAGAATTGACGATGACTTTTTCAATCGTCTTATACAACACGATCATCCTCTTGTATTGTACAGGAACCTAGGTAATCTTTGCTTACAATACTAAAATGGTGGAGCCGGTAGGAATCGAACCTACGGTGTTTCTTATGTCACTGATTTACAGTCAGCTGCCTTCGCCGCTCGGCACACGTCTCCGTATTCTATCATGGATGGCCGGCAATCCATATGTCTCGATTTTTATGAAAACCAAACGGGTTGTTTTGCAACAGTGTTTGATTTATGTCAATATTGTAACTGATTGTATCTCGTTGAGCAACTGTTAGTTCTTGTTGATTCACTGATTGATACAAATCGTTGATGTATCCTATATCAAACAACTTTTCAAACGGAACGACTAAATCAAAGTCATTGTCGTGTCTAGAAAATTGTTCTTCTACTGTGTGTGCCAATCCGTACCTGTCTCGTAATCGGGAGATCAGATCATTGTGATCAGGATGTTTTAGACAATTCAAATATGCCGATTGCCATTTTTCGTCATCACTGGTCAAACTAATTCTTATGGCCTCGTGTTGCTGTATCATAGTAGAGAATGACTCTAAATCTTCTGGATTATGTATTTTTATAATCGTTCTTGAATAATCTCGTTTCAAGTCTCTCTGTGCTACCATAGCAGTGGTGAATCCTGGATCGTTGATGTTTCCATACAAAGTACGCATTAAAAAGTCACCACGAGCACCTGGCACCCAGGCTGCGATAAGAATGTCTGACATGAGATAATCCTAAATTGAATTTGAGAGTAGTTCCGCCCATGTTATCGGAACCATTCACCTTATTATACAAGGCCGGCAAGGTCTCGGTAAGCCACTTGGGATACTTGTCACAACGTCCACTTATATTGCTGCTGGGGATTCGCGCCCCCCGTTGCGTTACACCGTCAAGCTCTTCGAAGAAGCCTATAACAGCGTGACTTTCTCTTGCTGACACTCTCAAAAATTGGTCTGTGCGGTAGGATTTGAACCTACGATTTCTCACTTCCAAGGCGAGTAG
>CAZSZH010000115.1:0-2843 GCA_964610785.1 uncultured Flavobacterium sp.
AAGGGATTTTCTTTTAGTTTAGAAAATTGATCATTAATTTCTGTACGCCATTTTTTATCAGGCCCACGCACCATACCAGTTTCTTGCCATATTTGAACTGGATCAACTTTTTCTTTTTCAAGCTTTTTTGCAACTTTTTCTAATTCAGGGTCCCAAGATTTAGATTTAGGACCGGCCATTAATTGTTGAATACTACCAGTTTTAATCATTAAATCTTCAAGATTTTCATAAGCTTTAGGGCCTACAAATTTTAAAGTTTTTGCATATCCACTAGCAAAAGGTATAGCAACGTTTGTACCTACGTCAAATGTTGGCTCAAAACGCCCAGTTTTCCATATATCGGCTCTGTTACCGCCAGTTTTTACTACGTCTGATGGGTTTCTAAATGGATAATCGCCCTGACCCCAGCGTTCTACTTCTTCCGGTGCTTTACCTAAAAGAAATTCACCAAGCTTAGTGCCACCAATTAACGGTACATTTTCTTTAACGTAATACTGATCAGCATAATTTTTAGCAAGTCTTAGCATTTCCCCAATTTTTGCTACATTGGGATTAACGGTTGGAATAGGACCAATAGTCGCTAATTCGTTTTCATTTGCCATAACTTATTTTAATTCTATTTGGATCATTCCACCAATATTTTTATCAATTTCTATAATTATTTTTGTAAAACAACGATCATCAATCTGAAGTGCCAAACACATACCATCTAACCCACTTTTAATACTAGCCAACATATTATCCAAATCCATCCACCTTCGATTAGGCTTAAAGAATCGTATATGTAACTCCGTATAATCTTTACTTTGTGTTTTAGATTCTTTAGTTATCCAATAACAAGCTTCTTTATAAATGGCCTTTTTCTTGGCTTTTTCGTGATAATGACAACTACTATTTGGGTTCAATTCTTTAGGATACCAAGGGAAAGTAATCATAATATAGACAATGTCTTTTCTAATAATTCTTCTTCAGTCGTGGAATACAGATTTTGCCAAGCTGATCTGCCAAGGCCATGAATTCCTGTTTGTGATCCTCGATGATGAATTGGGCATAAGCCTATTACCGGTGCATCTATTCTTCTGCCAGCCCTTCTTATATGATGAATTTCCGTTGGAGTATCTTCAATCTTTAATACAAAACGACATAAACTGCAACCCAATCGTGCAACTTTGTTGTAATGTACTTTCTGTGCTTTGGTCATAATGGTTTGTTATCTATTAATTCGGATTGTGGCACAAAATAAGCAAAACGATTAGTTTTTGTAGGGTCACGCCAAAATTCTTGACGTTTAGCGGCCGCCCCATAAATATATCCACGGATGACATATTTACCTAAAATACCTGTAACTAAATAAAAACGTCTATTATCATCATCAGAAGGATGAATAATTAACGAATAGTTATGGTCATGCGTTTGTCTTACGTCATGGGGGCCTACGTCACAAGCCCCAGGCATTCCTTTTGACCAAAATAACCCTAAATGCTTTGCAAGAGCACATTCTGCTAATGCCCCTTCAATTGACATTTGCCAAGTTTCTGAATCTTTAGCCCCGTACCTATGCTTTGATCCACCCTGGATGCATTGAATAGTTCGCTGGCATCCAACTAAAGATGCCATTTGTATTTCAGCCGGTGTTAATTCAATTGTTGTTGGCATCACGTAATTTTTTAGATATATCTTCTAATTTTTGAGCAATATCCACCATATCAATTGATATTTCATGGGCTTTGGCGTAATTCCTATTATTTACTTCTTCATATAAACTGCGTGATAATCTTTGCAATACCAAATAAAACGTTGATATATCATTCATTAGTCTTTTGCTTTCTTAATAAATGATGGAGTACATATTGCACTATAGTTATTGGATGCCCCACGATACGCTTCTATTTGATGTTTAGCATTGAGACAAGCTAACATGTTGTCGTAATTAGCTACGGCCGCAGTACCATTAACGCCATTGCTACCTAAAATAATTAAAATGTAAAAAATTTGATTCATTTTTGTTGTGCCTTTCTTAAAATTGCTCTTGCAAAATATATAAATGCTTGTTCCATCGTGCTACCTTTTAATGGCTCTATTTCATTACCTACTTGTAAAATTTCTTCATCTGTTAAATTACGCTGTTGCTTAATCATTGTGCAAATTGATTGCCATTCTTTTAAATTAGGCAATATGTCAGGATTCATTACAATTTCTTTATTCATTTCTCACTCGCTTTCTTTAGTATTGCTTTTGCAAATGAATAAATATCGCAATGTTTAGGACTTAAATATTCATCCCTTATATTTGATATTTCTTCATTTGTTAATTCACTCATAGCATATAAAGGAGTTAATTTTAGTAATGAATCAGGTGGCAGTTCTTTATACAAAATGCCATTTGGTGATATATAAGCTACTGGTTTCATCGTGTTAACCTTTCAAGAGTTCGATTACTTGCTTCCCTAGTACGCCAAGCTTCAAAACGTAACTTAGCGGCTTCTAATCTGTATTTCCACATTTCTGTTTTGTATGTGGCCGCACCAATTGCTTTACATAAATCTTGATAATCTTGGCTGGCGTATGCTTCCCGTTCTTGAGCACCCAAACTTTGCTCACTTGATTCTTTCATCTTAATTGCTTTTAAAGAACTTTTATACGCTTCTAGTTCTGCCAATTCACCTTTAGCTTTAGCGTATTCAGGAGCATATTCATATAAGTAATCTACACAATCATTTGGGTCTACAACTTTAGTTTCAGGTTTCATTTATTTATCCAAATTTAACGTTAACTACTTTGCCGGCTTTGACTGCTTCAAACACGGCTTCTTTAAACTGATAAAAATGATCAAACTGGCTTGGT
>CAZSZH010000116.1:0-2655 GCA_964610785.1 uncultured Flavobacterium sp.
GTTTTACAAGACATTCGGAAGTAGCGTAGGCATTCGCTTCCTGCTCCCCAATGGTTCCTTTCTGGTCGGAGCGAAGCAGTGCATTGCCTCCAAGTGCAACAACAGCAAGCTTTTTCATGTAAAAATGTTTGGGATGCAAATTTAGGATTTTTTTCATTCTTTCTTACCTTCGCAGCAGGATGAAGTCACAGAAGAAGGCATATTGTTATGCATTGCTTGCGATAGCATGCTGGTCTACAATAGGTTCAGCATTTAAGATCAGCCTTCGTTACCTTGACCCCCTGGGGTTATTGCTGTTCTCAGGAATCGTAGCCTGCGCCACACTCTTCCTTATCCTGCTTGCAGGAGGAAAACTGCATCTTATCTGGGAAACCACCTCCTCTCAACTGCTCATGTCGGCCCTGATGGGTTTACTTAACCCATACCTGTATTATGTTGTGCTGCTGAGGGCTTACGACCTTCTGCCGGCGCAGGAAGCAGGAACCCTTAATTACATCTGGCCACTGGTACTGGTTTTACTCTCGGTACCCCTGTTGAAACAAAAAATCGGTTTCTGGAGCATCGTTGCTGTCTTTATAAGTTTTGCAGGCATAATGCTTATTTCGACCCACGGGAATTTCCTTTCGTTCAGGTTTACTAGCCTGGCAGGTGTTTTACTTGCAGTCGGCAGCGCAGTTTTCTGGGCGCTCTACTGGATACTGAATATGAAAGATCCGCGGGAAGCGGCAAGTAAACTGTTTCTTAATTTTTGTTTCGGACTGTTCTACACTTTCCTGACAATTGCCGCAACCAAACATTTTTTCATCCCTCCCTGGGCAGGATTGGCAGGAGCAGCATATATAGGGATCTTCGAAATGGGGATCACTTTTGTTTTTTGGCTCAACGCCCTTAAATTCTCCGAAACCACCGCCAAGGTCAGCAACCTCATATACCTGTCTCCGTTTATTTCCCTGTTCCTCATTCATTTTGCTGTTGGAGAAGCGATCCTGCTATCCACCATTGCCGGATTGGCGCTGATCGTAGCCGGGATCCTGATGCAGCAATATGTGGGGATTAGGGATTAGGGATTGGGGATTGGGGATTGGGGATTGGGGATTGGGGATTGGGGATTAGGGATTAGGGATTGGGGATTGGGGATTAGGGAACACCTTATACACCAGCCCCCAACCCCCAACCCCTAACCCCTAACCCCTAACCCCTAATCCCTAATTTCGTACCTTTGCACCATGTCATCAACCAGCGTTGCATTCCAGCATTTCGGCTGCAAAGTTAACTTTGCTGAGGCTTCTTCGATCTCCGGGGAATTCCGGGATAAAGGATTCGAGTTGAAGGACCACAAAGAAGTTGCCGATATCTATGTAATCAGCACCTGCGTTGTGACAGCTGTCGCCGAAAAGAAATGCAGGGCGGCCATCCACCATGCGCACAGCCTTAATCCGCATGCAAAGATCGCAGTCATCGGTTGCTTTTCCGAACTTAAGCCAGGGGAACTTCAGCAGATTGATGGTGTCGACCTCGTACTAGGCAATAATGCCAAATACAACCTCTTCGAAGAGCTTGAAAAACTCAGTAATCATGATTATCACGGTGGACTGAGATCCTCCCTGAATGCTGACAGTGAATTTGTACCATCGTTTTCCTACGGAGACCGCACACGTTCCTTCCTGAAAATACAAGACGGATGTGACTACTACTGTTCTTATTGTACGATCCCTTTTGCAAGGGGGCACAGCCGCAGTGATTCAATTGAACATCTTCTGACATCAGCAGAAAATATCGTGAGCAAAGGCATTCGTGAAATCGTACTTACAGGTGTCAATATCGGCGATTTCGGGAAGCATAACGGGGAAACCCTGTTGCAGCTTCTGCAGGCGCTTGACCAGGTAAACGGCCTCTCGAGGATCAGGATATCCTCTGTCGAACCTGATCTTCTCACCGATGAAATTATTGATTTAACTGCAGGTTCAGGTAAGATCATGCCTCATTTCCATATGCCGCTTCAGTCAGGATCAGGCAAGATTCTGAAAGCCATGAAACGCAGGTATGATCCTGAGCTTTATGCCGGCAGGGTTGAGAGGATCAAAAAAATAATGCCCCGGGCCTGTATTGCTGCAGATGTGATTGTGGGCTTTCCCGGTGAAACCGGCCAGGATTTCACAGAGACTTTTCAATACCTTGAAAAACTTGAGGTTTCGTACATGCACGTATTCACATATTCAAAAAGGGAGAACACCTTGGCTTCCAAATTAAGCGATGTTGTTCCCGATAAGATGAAAAAGGAAAGAAGCAGGGAGCTTCATCATCTGTCGGACCTTAAAAAACATTCATTTTATCAGCAAAACACAGGCATTGAAACCAGCGTTCTGTTTGAATCTGATAACTCCAACGGCTGGATGCATGGTTTTACCGAAAACTATATCAAAGTTAAAACGAAATTCGACCCGGCTCTAGCCAATCAGATCAGAAAAGTAATTCTTAATGAGATGGATGAACATGGGATCTATATCACCGAATAATTCATAATTTAGCTACATAAATCTCACCAACCACCACCAACAACCAACAACCAAAAACCAACAACCAAAAACCAGGTAACCAACTAACATGGACCTCAAACATCTCACCGAACAAACCTGCCTGGTTGCCCTCGAAGCC
>CAZSZH010000117.1:0-2460 GCA_964610785.1 uncultured Flavobacterium sp.
AGCAGTAAGTTTTTCTATAATTTTATCTAATGGTAAGATCGTTAGTAGTGCTCCAAAGGCACTTTCTAATCCCAGTGTTCCATTTTTTGCTAAATCAAACTCCATTTTTTTATGTTCAATATCAATAGGATTATGGTCAGAAGCAATGACATCAATTGTATTGTCTAAAACTCCATCGATTAAAGCCATTCTATCAGCGTTTGTTCTTAAAGGTGGTGCTACTTTATAACGTGTATCAAATGTGTCTAATTTTTCGTCGGTTAAAACCAAGTTATGAACAGCAACACTGCAAGTAACTTGTAATCCTTTATTTTTAGCTTCTCGAATTAACTCAACTGATTTTGCAGTAGAAATAGTCGGGATGTGTAATTTTCCTCCTGTGTACTCTAATAGAAATAGATTTCTAGCCACCATTAATTCTTCTGCTAGATTCGGAATTCCTTTTAGTCCTAATCCAGTAGCAACGATTCCCTCGTTTACAACGCCATTTCCCTTTATTTTTTCATCTTGACAGAAAGTTATAAGTAATCCATCAAAATCTTGAACGTATTGCAATGCTATTTTTACTAAGTTGGCATTTGAAATATTTTTTCCATAATCACCAAAAGCAATTGCGCCTGAATTTTTCATGTCGAATAATTCGGCTAAATCAGTTCCTTCACTATTTTTGGTTAGTGCTCCTATTGGAAATACATCCGTTGCAGCATGACTTGATTTTTGTTTAACAAATAGTATTTGTGCTTGGTTGTCAAGAATAGGAAAGGTATTGGGTTGCAATGCAATGCCAGTAAAACCGCTTTTTGCAGCAACATTCAATCCGTTGGCGATGGTTTCCCTGTCTTCGTATCCGGGTTCACCCAGTGAAACGCTAGTATCAAACCAACCTTGTGAAATATGTAAGTCACTATGTTTAATTTCTTCGTAACCAGTTTCAGGAGCAAGGTTTTTTCCAATTTTTTCAATAATGGTATCATTGATTTTTACATCAACTACTTGATTGTGAAAAGTACTACTTGGGTCAATAATCTTGGCTTCTCTGATTATGATTTTCATTTTACAAACTTTTGAATTAGAACTTCTATCATTATAAATACTAATGCTAAAATGACAAACCATTTCCAGAGTTGATTGTCAGCTCGATTGGCTTTTAACGTATCAAATATAGAATCTACATTGCTTATTTCTTTATAATCAGAAACCGTACTCGTATTGATATTGCTTAAATTGCTTTCCGTTCTGTTATAATTAAAACTTATATTTTCAAGGGATTGATTGTTGTTGAATACATTAAAATTTCCTGCTTCTTTAGGATTACTATTGAAAGTTAATTTTACTTTACTATTCAATATTTGTTGTACCGGAATAAAACTTTCTTTGTCATTTTTTACGGTAACAATTTCATCTTTTCCTAATTGAGTAGAAACAATAAAGGGTTTGTTTTCGTCGATAATTAGAGCGTTAATTCCTGCCTTTTGAGCATTTTGACCCATATTGTAAAAGGTTGGAACAATAATAGGTGAGTTTTGAAAATTACTATTTGATTTATTAATTGGCGCTGCAAAGACATAAACTGATGAAACCCCATTTTGAATAGCACTCAAAAAAGAAGTTTGATCGCTATACCCCAAAACCATCGGAGCCGAATTACTAATCTCAAATGAAGTTTTAGTATTAGGATATTGAAAATTCTCAATTTTCTTTTCAAAAACACTACTGAATAATGGGTGACTGAAATTGATTTTAGTAACCATTTTTTCGGAAGCTCCTAAAGATTTGAATTGAATTCCTCCAAAATTGGACAAAAAAGTATTTATATTAGTTAACGAACTTTCAGTATTTGGGATTACAATTAAATTCCCACCTTTTTCAACAAATGATTTTAAGGTAGTTTGTAACGCTTGCGGGATATCCTTCAATTCATTTAAGATAATGGCATCTTGTTTATCGAGAATATTATAATCTAAAGATTGCAATGAAAAATTAGAATAATTAAATTCAGTTTCAGTATAAATTTTTGAGAGAAATACACTCTTTTCGGGGTCTCCTATACTAATAACGTTACTTTTTTGCGGTTTTGAAAGACTGAAATAATAGCGGTTATCATATTCTAAACTATTGTCTGAAATTGTAACATATCCATGAAAATCTTCTTTGGGTATTGTAAAATTTACTGTTTTGGTTTTGGTTTCAAAATTGAGTACGGTTTTTGCAATTAACTTATTTTTGTTGTACAAAGCTATTGGAATGTCTTTAAATCCCTCACCAAAAGCATTTAGTTTTACTCCAATTTCATAAAATTTATCCAAAGTTTGATTCACAAAAACACTATCAATTGAGATATTATCGGTTTTTTCCGCTTTTGGTACAATGAAATATAAATTTTCATCGTCTTTGGTCTCTTTCACTTGGAGATCGGAAGAGCACACGTCTGAACTCCAGTCACGAATTCGTAGCTCGTAT
>CAZSZH010000118.1:0-2278 GCA_964610785.1 uncultured Flavobacterium sp.
TCCAGGGTTAGGAAGGGGTCAGGAAAGCCCCCAGAAGGGGCAGGAAGGGGGTTATTTCACCAGCACATGGCAGTAGTCGCCATTAGGCAGGCAACCTTGATGCAAAGCCCCATAGTGAACACCAGTCCAGCCAAGCTGAACCAGTAACTGTTGGGCTGCGTCATAGTGTGCAAGGTCAGCGTTTAGTCCGTAGGGGTAACTGATGGTCTTAGAACCAGCAGCGCACCATGCTTTGATGCGTGACCCACGGTGGTTTGTCGGTGCAATGTACTTTGTTTGAATGGCTTGCATGGTATATCTCCAGGGTTAGGGTTTAGCGTGCCGGATAGCACACTCCAGAGGGCACGTTATGCCCTCCAGGGTGGGTTATATCGTTACCATGCCTTCCAGGGTCTTAGCACGTGTGCACCATGCTGGAATGGTTACAGTGTTATGTTCTCTCATAGGCATAATCACACCTACAAACAAGGGGTCACTGTCAATATTGAGAATGCCGGACTGAGTGCCCCTTTGCTTTATTTGCACTGCTGTACCTTTGCCACTTGAACCTAAGTCCTTTGCACAATCATAAAATGCCATGATGTATTCAGGGTTATAGGTGCTAGGTTCAATAGGATGTTCGCTAGGGTTTGTAGGCACTACACGGTCACAATCGGGATAACGTGCCTGATGCGCTTGAACCGTCATGCTTGAACCATCAGGGGATATAACACTGATTTTCACCCCATCAATAGTGAAATGCAGCGTTTCATTACCCTTTTTGCCACTAGCACCCAATGCTTTCACTGCATCACTAGGTACAAGCACACTGCATTCAGTAGCACAAGGGGTTTCATCAATCAACAAACGGCCCAGCACGTGCCCATTAGTTGATTCGATATAAGTTCCCCTATTGTTTTGCACTACTTGAATGCCTTGTAAGTAATAACGAATGTCTTTCACTGCCATGAAACGGCCCATTGCCTTCAACTGTTTACGTTGTACTGAGAATTGCATACTATGCTCCAGGGTTAGGTTATGATTATCGAGAATGACAATCCACAAACCCCCATTACTAGGGGTTTGTAGGTGTCACTCTAAGGGTTCATACCCTAGGCCATATCCGGCATAACCTAGGGTTGTAGCACCAGCAAACCATGTTTCCAAGTCATAGTCACTTGCCACATGGTATGCACCTTCTTCAAATACAACCCAATAGTCATCCGCATTTTTGTGCGATAAACGCATGGCAGCTTGTGCAGCTTGTGTGTGTGTAGAGTAGGCCATATCAATCTCCAAGGTTAAGTTACAGAAAAGATAAACCACTGATGCGGTAGCACTGCCCAAATTCAGTTTCAACGTCAACAGTGCCAAACTGATGCACTGCCAGGATAGTTACCTTTTGCACTTTGCCAAAGATGTGCATGTTGCGTGTTTCACCCACAATAGGTTTCCGCATGAACTGTATCTGTCCGCTGTCGTGTGTTTGCATACTATGCTCCAAGTTAGGTTAGGTTTTACTGAATGGTTTTACCCGCTCAGTGCAGTTATTGTATGGTATATATATACGTTGTCAACACCTATTTTTCATAAATATTTCTATCGTCAATCAAGTGACGTTAGGTTTTTCCTATGAATACTTTTGTGGATGCACCCGTTGTATACAGTAGGGTATATAATATATATAAGAGAATAATATATTTATTGTGTTTATAAGTTTATTGTTTATAGTGTACTGTACTGTATACACATCGAAGGGTTATCGAATACTGGTTTGTATACCATTCTCCGTCCACGACAAAAGGGGTTTGGGGTTTGGTTGGCATAGTTGATGCTATTGCACTGCCTACGGTACACTGATGCAGCTATCGGGTTGGGTTGGGGTTGACGATGCACAAGCACAAGCACAGCAGCGGCAGTGGCCTAGGCGATGGGTTGCTGGCTATGGAAAGGTGAGCACCCCACATCTCGCTCCCCCCAGAAAAAAATAGGTTTCTGGTAGGATGGCGGTCATGTGTTAACACGCATGGGGATTGCAGACCATCACCCTACGGTCGTTGAAGGTTTAGGGTTTCAACAGCAGTCCCCAGCCGTGTTGGTGTCGTGGTACTAGTCAAACACCTGTCGGCAACAGGAGCGTAAACCGTGAAACGCCTCAAATCAAGTGACGCTTGATTCGCCAACAACTTTAAAGGAAAGCCATGAAAAAGAATGTCGCGGATTTTATTTCGACCATGTTGCATAGCGGCACGGTCACCCATTTCATGCATTTGGCAACCGATTCCTTTGCGGTTCACAT
>CAZSZH010000119.1:0-2244 GCA_964610785.1 uncultured Flavobacterium sp.
TCATTAATGCTGGCCTGGTTAAAAACAATGAGTTGGCAGAATGCTTTGTTTCCTTAGATATTGCCGTCTCGGGCGGTGTGGCGATCAACAGCGCGATCAGGAATACAATAAGGGATGAGATAGTAAAGTCTGGTTTTAATTATGTCGTAAACCGGGAGTACCCCCTCGGTGACGGGTGCATCTCGTTCGGCCAGTGCATCTGTGCTGCTTTAGAAAAGTGACGGTAATTTATAGGTTTCCGGGAGACACCCCGAGGAAGCAGTTATGGTCCAAAGTCGGGTACGCGATTCAGATACTTGTGGGGCAGGCACCTGTGGGCATTTCCGTTGGCGGACTCACCCGATAATTCATTAACCGAAACGAAAAATACGTTTTTAAAAAAGTGGGATAATTATCAATAGAACCGCCAATAGTCCTTAAACCACGGAGGTACCGCTAGTTGGTAGAGCCAATAATAAGGGACATTTGTCGGTACCGGTGTGGGTATTATAGTCGGTATCGTTGTTGGAATTATAGTCGGTATCGTTGTTGGAACGGTGGTTATTAGTGTTCCGGTTGTTCTCGGAACTGTCGTGACAACGGTAGTTACAGGGGTTGTCGGTATAATAATTGCCCCGGGCGATAGCCGCCTTGAAACCGTGGCCATAGAACTCTGTTGGGCGGTAAAGCCCGCCTGTAAATCATTATATCCGGCAAGTTTGAAGACCACCTGGTGCGCGCCCACCGGTACTGCGATGATATACGGGGTAACCACATTTGTACGGGTGCCATCGATCAAGATTGCTGCACCCTGGGGTGTGGTGGAGAAATAGACCTGTCCTGTTGGCCCTGTTGGCACGGGCATTGTTGGGACCGATGTTGGGGTTGTTGGTACTACGGTGGTGGTTGTTGCTGTTGGTACCACAGTCGTCGTTGTTGTTGTTGGAACTACGGTCGTTGTTGTAGTTGTTGGTACCACTGTCGTCGTTGTTGTTGTTGTCGTTGTTGTCGTTGGTACTACACCACCCACCTGAATCGTTCCCGCCTGAACGGTTGGGCGTATATTTAAACCAGTAAGATCTTGGTAAACTAACTGGACCGTGACCGATGTCGACCCAGGCTTAAGACCTTGTAAGGTAACAGTAGCAATTGGTACATTAATGGCCCCGGCCTGGTTGTGGAAAGGTGTCCCCTGTGGCGGGAGATCCCCGGCGGTTGTGAAAACTGTTGTCGCAGGCAACGTCGTTTCAACATTATGTATACCTGCCCACGTGGGGAAGTCAACCTTTGTAACCTGTGCAACAGCAGGATTTCCCACGGTTATCGTCATCTGATCGTAGATGAGCCCGTTTTCGGCAACATCAAGCGTAATCGGAACACTAATTACATCGCCAGCCTTGGAGATCTGCCCACCCGAAACGGTGACAGTTGATGCATATGCACCCCCTATGGTAATCGCTGTGAGTAATATCATAACTAATATGATCTTAAATCGGTTAGTGTAACTCATTTTTTACCTCCTTTTAGTATATTTTCCAGTAAGGTCCTTGTTCTGTTTGTTACGTTGGTTTTCCTGACTTTTTCCCAGTCGTTTCATTGTATTAAGAAATAAGGGGGAAATATTACACCTCTCAGGTTAGGTGAGGAATGTTGTAGTAAAGGGTTACAACATCCAGGAAATTAACATCACCGTCACGGTTGAAGTCAAAGAATGGCTGATATTCATTTGTGTTGTCATCGTATGGATAGTTCGTTACCCATAAGAGGTAATCTGCGAAGTCAATTACATCAAAGTAATTGTAAACCATGTCCCCGTTGACATCCTCGTAGAGACCATCACCATTCGGATCTGTGGGAGTGGACGGCGCAATAGTAGGGGGAGGAACGCTTGAACCGGGTAATTTATTCAATGTTTCAACAAACACCGTGAGGTTGAAATCCGGTGGGCACAGGGTTATATTCCCGCACGTATCGCTCGTTATCATTTGGGTAGAATTAATATGAAGGGTACTATTCCCGATCTGGTTGCCTTTTATCGTAAAGTTCGCAAGTCTCACATTCAAGGCACCGGGGTTGATTGCCAAATTGACATCAACACCCTGGAATGTCACATTGTACCCGTCAACAGGACGGCCATTCGGCCTGAAGTAATCCACATCCTCTGGTATCCATTCCGGCCTGCCGACGTTCGTGATGTTGGCTATAACGGTATTTGGCACATATGGTGTTGGGGGTATAGTATTCCTGAAACTAACCGTGAGGTTA
>CAZSZH010000120.1:0-2209 GCA_964610785.1 uncultured Flavobacterium sp.
TATGTGCCGTCGATGTCGTTTGGGTTAATTGCACTGGTCATAGTTGTTCCTACACTAAAATGTTCCTACGGGGAAATACTAGATATTTATCGAATGCGTCTGTGTTGGTATAGATATCAACAGGTGCTTCGAACCGCATACTAGATTGGTCAAATGTGGTTGTATTATCATCAAAAGTGCAAACTTCAGCCGGTGATGGAACCCATGAACCATGTGAAGAATCTGCAATTGGATCCCAATTTATGCTGAGTAGTCTATCCAGTTCATATCTATCAACTTCAAAATCTACGAGATTGAGCTGCTGTCCAAACTGAGTGCGAACATTGTAAGCCACTTGCCCCGAAGTTCCGGGATTGCAATAGGCTATGACCCAGGCCGGAGTGAAACCCAATACCCGCCCATCTTTTTGTTTACTCAACATCCACAATGGTAATAGGTTGGATATCTGTCCAACCACATCGATTACCTGATTACGCATATTGTCCAAACTATTGGGATATACTGTGGCAATTTCTGTGCTGTCGCCTGCATTGATTGGATAGGGTAATGTGACCTGTTTGCTTATACTGATTCCGTAATTGTTAACCAGATTATCTTGTATGGCGCTATATACCACTTCGTAGATCACAGTTCCTGTTTTGGGATCTATGGCCTGGGCAGTTTTGATCTCGCCCAGGATGAGATTTTTCCAGTAATGGTTCTCAACCAAACTGCTGATATATGTTTCATATGTGCTGCTGGTCAATCCAAAACAGTGATTGTATATCACAGATCTAGCTATTCCAAAATTTGGATCTTGAGGGCGGAATATGAGATCGGGTGGAAATATATCCGAATCCTGAATCAGACTATTGACCAATGCTCGATCAGGATATGGAGGCATGGCCTTGATATAGAGATTCTCATAGGGTTCATTGTACACACGCAGGACTTTAACAGTAAAGGTCTTGTATACTGATATCAGTCCATCAGAGGAATAGGCATTTACTGTGAATGTGTACTGTGTATCAAATGTGGTTTCTTGCGGAGATTTCAACAGGCTAGTTCGTAACAATTTGTCAAATGTGGTAGTTCCAAGATCTAGAGCAAAGGTATTAAAACTCACACGTCCGGCTATATCACCCTCGGATAATAGTTCTAGTCCTTGTGGCAATTTGTTATACACTCCAGGAACATAGTCGGGCGGCGGAATCGCTCCAGGTCTCAATCGATATTGAAGAACCCTGCCACCGACATTCTCGGCTTGAACTCGAAGTAGACTAGTGCTGCCGTTGATAATACTGCCGAGATCAGAATCTGTGAGCCAGATAACCTCAGTCTCAACTTGCCCTACCAAAGTAATTGTAAAATAGTAAGGATCAGATTTTATCACTGCATCATCGGTATCTATCAGATAGATAGCAAAATCATACGTGATCTCAACTGCACCCAAATCAGGAAGATATCCATATAACCATCCTGTAAATGGATCTAGGAAGGTACCCGGCGGTAATTGTAAACCTACACCAGGGTATTCTAAATATTCAATGATGTATTCACCAAAGGTCAATCCTTGGAATTGATATGCCCAGAAGTTTCCAGCTCTCACACGGCCAAGGTCACTAGGTTGGGCATTGATCAAGAATGGAAGGTAGTCAGGAGTTTGTGATGCATCTACAAAGGTATCATCTGCTGTGATATCTGTAGTGCTGCCCTGTAACGTAGTTCTACTGTAAACATAGATTTCGTAAGTTCTAAGATCGCTACTCTTGCCATCTGACACCTCTAATGTAAACTGATAATTGGTGTTAGGGCTGGCTCTAATAAAATCAAACGGAAATTGATCAAAACTTTGTCCAGTTCGATCAAACCCGCCTGGATCAGTTATTATCGAAAGAGGTATGATATATCCGGTTATCAACCCAGTGGCACTGATTGATAATCCTGGTGGTAACGTACCCACAGCAATAGTAACTGCTACAATATCACTAGGATCAGGATCATTGATTTGTATTTGTATAGGGTCAATCGGGGTGCCATCGTAGAAGGTTCCTACATTTCCAGCCGGAGTAATGAATCGTGGAGGATTTTGACCTGTGACTGTTATGCTAAATGTTCGATCTGCCAGACGATCGATTACTACTTGACCTTGTACTATTTTTTCTGTAAAAGCACGCACAGCAAAGGTGCTGGTAATGTCTCTTGATACCGGCAGTGGCACACCCTGTAC
>CAZSZH010000121.1:0-2157 GCA_964610785.1 uncultured Flavobacterium sp.
ACTACCTTGTTGCTAACCAAGATACAGCGGATGAACCTAGTTGGCGGGCCATTCTTACAGTAGCGCAGGCGTGTGATGACCGGGAAAAGGCGATTCATTTTGTGAGCCGCAAGCATCATGAATACGACTACGCGGCAACGGAAAGAAAGGCGCAGGAAACAAAAGGTCCGTGGCGCTGTGAAACTTTTGAATCCCTTGAGGCTACCCGGTGTAAGGATTGTGTACACAAGGGACGCATAACCGGGCCGATTGAACTTGGAAGAAAGCTTAAACAAGCGCAAGTACATCAAGCGGGGCCGACGGTAAACGCGGTTACAGCGTTAGCAGAGTTCCCGCCAGAGATCTTCCCTTACATTCGTGGGCCTAGTGGTGGTATTTATTATCAGCCACCGCCAGAGTTTGACGCTAAAACAAAGAAGAAAACCTTGCTGGATGCGGTCTTAGTGTATCCATACGACATTGAAATTTACAACAGGCTTCACTCAAGGAACGACGGAGAGACGATTGCCATCAACGTGCACCTCCCGTTAGATCCAGTCAAGGATTTTTATATCCCACTACACACCATAAATTCTATCGAGAAGTTCAAAGAGGTTATGTCCACCCGAGGTGTGGTAGTCACTAATAAACATCATTGGGAGCATCTGATGTCTTACACAAATAAGTGGGCAGCATATCTACAGTCGGTTAAATCTTTGACAGTTATGCGCGAACAGTTAGGGTGGTCCGAAGATGGCACTTCGTTTTTGCTTGGCGAAACAGAATACTTTGCTGATGGATCAGAGAAATACTGCCCAATGTCGCCCGCTACGCAGAACGTTACGCCTTACCTGAAGAAGAAAGGCACCTTTGCAGAGTGGAAGCGAATATTTAATTTGTTTAACGGCGCACACTACGAGAACCATGCCGTCATGGCACTTAACGGGTTCGCAACCCCGCTGATGCGGGTAGCTAATGTCCACGGCGTAATGCTTAACGGGTATGGCAAAGATCCGGGCACGGGTAAAACGGTGGCAGTCAAAGGCGCACTGTCTATCTTTGGTAGCCCGAAGGATCTTATGGTGACAAAGACAACCGCGAATGCCCGAGCGCAAAGGCTTTCCATGATGAACGGAATCCCTTACGCAAACGATGAGCAAACCAACATACCGAACGAAGAACTTTCTGATGCGATATACACGCTATCGCTTGGTTCAACCAAAGTTAGGATGAACGCTTCCAGCAATTCCGAGCGGGCTAATACGCTTTCGTTTTATACGACTGCTATGACTACCTCCAACAGTGATTTCTACGAAAAGCTGGGGGATCATAGAAGCGATTTTCAGGGTGAAGGTGCCCGTCTTATTCAGTTGACTTTTACTGCCCCGCCGGGTTTAACCTACGAAATAGGCAAAACATTATTCGACAATATAAATGAGAACTACGGTCATGCCGCTGAGGTTTTTATCAAGTACCTAGTCACGCACGCAGACGAAGTAAAGGAACGTGTACTTAACAACTGCATGGAATTTAACAAAGATTTCGGCGGTACATCGCGGGATCGTTACTGGATCAACTGGGGTGGGGCTTGGCTGACTGGCGCACAAATCGCGCAGGAACTTGGTCTGCACGACATCGATATAAACAGAGTTTACAAGCACCTGATATCTAGCCTACAGAAGATCCTCAGTAATCTTGAGGGCACCATGCTCAAAGCGCAGGATGTTTTGGAGAGCTTTATTTACCGCAATACGAGCAATATG
This sequence comes from uncultured Flavobacterium sp., assembly GCA_964610785.1. GTDB lineage: Bacteria > Bacteroidota > Bacteroidia > Flavobacteriales > Flavobacteriaceae > Flavobacterium. The sequence continues at coordinate 1,743 of CAZSZH010000121.1, forward strand.
CTGGTAGTTGATTCCACCGTCAGTCTTAAGAAAACACCGGGATATATCCCCGCCCGTACACCGCTTAACTTTCGCGGTCTGGTTATGCGGTTTGAGCCTGACATTAATCGGGTCTACATCAATCAGGCTGATATGCGGGCGTACCTGAAAGAGCATAAGTTTAGCCCACAGGTGTTTGAGCAAAAGCTCAGAGAAGCAGGGATTATGACGGAATCACCGAAGAAAACTCGAATAGCTGCGGCATGGGCAGTTGCACCCCAAACCCCTGTTACTGCGTACAGCTTTAACTTTAAGATCGACCTTGACAATATAGAAACCGAACAGACCGATTAAACACAGGTAGAATTCAGATGTTTGCTGAACCGGCTTGGAGGTTTCCTTTTATTGGCATGAGGGTAGGTGATTCTTTTTGTAT
>CAZSZH010000122.1:0-2103 GCA_964610785.1 uncultured Flavobacterium sp.
CACGATGTTGCTGGGCAGCATCCATCTTCACCACAGGATCCACATACTGGACAATACGGATCGTAAATATTTTCTTCCATCATAATTCCCAAATTGATTTTCTTTTTTTCTTTGGAAATTTATAACTTAACCAAAGTAATAATTTTTGTAGTTTTCTTTTCATTACTTCCAAAATAATTGAATTAATAATATTAGTAATGCTAAGAACAAACAAACATAAGTTTTAGTTGTTAATGGTTCACTAAAAACCAACCAACTCAATATTGTAAACACAATCGCACCAATACTAAAACCAAACAATCTGGACGGCCACATTTCACCATTGAAAGCAATTACCATATTTTTTACTGAATACATAAACAACATTGATATCGGAATTCCGACTAAAACTGTTAACCAATAATTTTCCTTTATCCAATCAAACTTCAGTTGACCTTGTAATTGGAAAAACGTTAGTATTTGTGCTAAAAACCCGAATAATATTCCGATCAATAAATTATTTATGTTTGTCATCGTTTAAATCTGTTGTAAATGTCAATCAATTTTTGTCGGATTGACTTGGTTTTTTTCTTTATCGGAAATCGTCCGTGATTACCCATACTATCGTAATCGGTACATTCAATTATTCTCATATTTATTTTTTAAATATTCAACGTACTTATCTTGTTTTCTACCATTGACAAAAAACCAACCGATATTTAAATCAAACCATTTAGTTATTTTATATTTCATCTTCGTTAATTTTAAATTTTTCTTGAAATGTTGTATTTGTGTGCCACGTATCTATAAATTCATCTAACGTTAATATTCTAACTTTATTTTGGTTTGGGTCATCCACCAAAAAATCATAATCAGGTTCTTCAATTGTTTTGCAAAATTCACGATATTTCTCATATCTTTCTTTAAAAGATTCAATTACGATAGTTACTGGTTCTGGAAATAACATATTCATCCCAATTCCTAAATTCATTTTAATTACTTTTTCCATCTTTATTTATTTTATATTTTAACTTAAACTATTCGGTAAAAACAAAAGAGACGGATTTTTCTTTTGTACATCTATTTCCGGATATCTTTCTTTAAATGTTTTAGTGTCAAACCTATCAGTGATTAGATGATATCCATTTTTGGTTGGTATAGCCGTTTTAATTTTATCACCTTCAGGTTTTAAAGTTTCAATAAATTTTTTAATCTTATCCACTTTTTTCTTATCGGTAAAATCAATATCCACAACCCATCTTTTCTCCATTGTTTTTAATTGGCCAACAACTGAATCAAACAATCCTTGTTGTTTATGATTACCGTCCTGTATTTTCTGCGCCAACGCGACCATCATATTTAATGATACGTCTCTATGGTTTTGTTTTTGGACGTGAATATATGCTCGTGCGTTGAACGTCTCACAAAGTTGTTTAATCTCGTCATACTTTTTTTCAAGATGTTCAATAGATTCAACACAATAAGTTTTTATTGTTCTAACTGATTGATGATTATCTCTTTCACCTTCGGGTTGATCTTTCTTTCTCTTTAATATAAGACAATAATAGAAGTCTCCAGGTTCAGAAAAATTTAATAAAGGTTTAATAAGTTCTATGTTGTCAATCATCTTATAATTTTATATTTGTTAAGTTTTAACCATCTTAAAAATTGAAGCGTGTCCCAATCGTCTGGATTCAATTCACCAAGAGGGCCATCACCAAACTGATCAATAAATCCTTGTAAATAATCGTGTTGTATTTCAATCGCATCTTTTTCAGTTTCAATTATTTTAACTGTAACCATTTCAACGGCACAAGTTTCACACTTAACAGCCCTTTTATCTCCAAAAAAATCGTGTTTGCAAGTAACACACTTGCACATATAATTTCCAGGTGCGAATCCACCTATTGGGTATTTTCTTTCTTCCATATTACGCTTGTATCATAGGTAATAAATTTCTTTTATATGATAATCTATCATCAAGTGGTTCTATAACACTATAAGCATATTTTGAATGATATTCCTTGTCTGAAAGTAGTTGATTTCTAAAATTAGAAATCAAATTCCTAGCAGTTATTGTTTGTTGACGTGTTTCACAAGAATCAATTACCTTTTCAATCCATT
>CAZSZH010000123.1:0-2032 GCA_964610785.1 uncultured Flavobacterium sp.
TCTCCTAAAAAGTGGGCTTTTGCCCTACTCTTATTTATGAAATTGGCAAAAAATCATCGAGTTGGCGGGTTGTTTCGTGCTTTGTTTCTGGCAGAAAAGTCAAATCTATTCACTGCTTTTCCGTAGCCTACAGGGGTAGCAAACACCCATCCTTCATTGCCAGGCACTTGTGCATCTAATTTGCTCAACAGATCCAATTTGAGATCGTGTAGCATTTCAAACAACAAGAACGCAGCAGCAAGACCTTGTTCATTGCTGGTAGGACTACGCAGGTATTGTGCTATGTTGCTGACTTTCTGGGGAGTCTGTGTTTGCTGTAACCAAGTCATGAATCCAGGCACAAGATCACGAAAGTCTCCGGTATAGGCTTTGTGGTTGGGATCTATGCGTTTGTTAATATAATCTATAGCCAACTTGGCCAAATCAGTTATCTTCATTGCCCGTAATTCCATTGGGTTGAACAAGGTATCTATGGCTGCTCGATTTTGCTGCAACATTGATTTAATGTTCTTAACTATGGTTGGATTCTTCTTTACAGATTGAGCGTGAATGGGTTCAATCAAAAATAGTCCGTTTACCGGATTGAATTTAACTCCGGCCAGCGGTTGCTTAGGAGCATCCACATCTTCATACATGGTATGCACAGCCACCCCTACATCACTGTTGGCTATCTTCTTACCTAGATCACTGGCCACAGGAATACGATATTGCACAGTATTTGGTTGGAATACTAGATTACCAGCTTCCGTCGGTGGAGTTGATGTATACAACAGATCGCCCTTGACATATCCTCGGAAGTTTCGTGGAGTAGCCGCTTCAAGATATGGCCAGATGGTGTCATATGTAGGTAACAAAGTCTGTACCCTGGTGGCCGCATTACCTTTGGCCGCAGCGTTGGCATCTCGTCTAGCCATATCATTAGCAATGGCATCAGGGCTGGTAAACAACCCGTCATACCCGGCTGCTGTAAATCCTGCATCGTCTGTCAATACAAACTCACCAGTTTCGGGCTTGCGTCCAAACACCACAGCCGGTTTACCATCCCACTTCACTGTACCGGTCTTAGGGTCATCGTAGAAAGAGTTAGCTATCTGTAATGCTCGATCTACTCCAGCCGATCCACTGCGGAACACATAGTCTTCCAAGTGCTCAATGCCCTTGGCTTTGCCTCCCACAGCCGCAGGTTCTGCTTCGTAAAGTTGATATGATCGCTTGGTCTCAATCAAGGGCTGCATGCCTTGATTCACAATACGATCACGCAAACGAGCTAGGAAGTTTGCATCACTTTCGCGCACGGTCATTTCCGGCTCGCGTTGGCCTTCTCGGGCTAGATACTCGCGAAAGTCTGCTACCTTGGCTTCACGATCAGGATCGTTGCTGAGTGCGGCATAGATCGATTCTACATTCTTTAAGTTGTCGCGGGTAGCGCCGCGTCCTAGTAATACTGATGCCACGTAGTCAGGATCCATGCCGCCCTGTACCAATTCATTAGTGGTGCGAGAGAACATGCCATTAGCGCCAACTTTGAGTCCTTGCTGCTTGGCTATGCTTGACATCAATACATTGCGGTTCATGCCCTTGTATTCTGAATCCTCACCGCCACCGTAGTAAAAACTGCCCCAGTCCAAGTTAGGAAAGAACATAAAGTCAGTCTGTACAAATCCACGATTGGCGTCACCACCGATGGGTGTCTTGAAGTGTACTTCGCCTTTTTTGACCACATATTCTCTAGGATCGGCTCCTTGACTCTGTACAAATTGTGTGAGTATTCCGGCCAGTTGTTCTTTGCTTACTTCATTGAGATCCACAGCAAGATCCAAGTCACCTGATGTGGGCTTTTTACCTGTTGATCCCAACCAACGGTCTTTGGGGAATTCTATGCCCGTGACTTGCTCTATCCAGTTGATTGTGGCAGGTACATCTTGACGATTGATCCTCTGGGTGAGCGGTTCACCGGTCTTGGCTTTAAATACGTTTCCGCCTTCCAGCAGTTTATTGATTTGCATGACTACGCCTTACGGTTCTAGCAAAT
>CAZSZH010000124.1:0-1957 GCA_964610785.1 uncultured Flavobacterium sp.
AGCTCAGTGGTAGAGCACTGTGTTGACATCGCAGGGGTCGCAGGTTCAATCCCTGTCGTGCCCACCATTTTTTCCTGATGGAATTGACGATCAAGGCCGCTCCCGACCGGGGCGGCCTTTTTCGTTGGGCCGGCCAGCCGGCCCCGCACGCGCCGGCGTTGACCGGTCCCCGGTGAGTGGGTAGCGCTGCGGTCATGAACTTCCTCTCCGACAATGCCGCCTCGCCCTGCCCCGAAGTGCTGGCGGCCATCATGGCGGCGGCGCCGGCCGGCACCCGCGCCTATGACGGTGATGATATCTCCGCGCGCCTCGATGCCGCCTTTGGCGCGGTGTTCGGCCAGCCCTGCACGGTGCTGCCGGTGCTGACCGGAACGGCGGCCATCATGATCATCGCTATGTGCATCCGCCGCCTGCCTTACACGATACGGAGCAGCGCCGCGATCCTCCAGCAGATACCTGTCACCGTGGAGGAGGCGGCAATAAGCCTGGGCGCGTCGAAACTGAAGACCTTCTTCAGGATCACCGTCCCGATGATGTCCAACGGAATAATCTCCGGCAGCATCCTGAGCTGGGTCGCCATCATCACCGAACTGTCGACCTCGATAATCCTGTACAACGCGAAAACCATAACCCTGACGCTGGGGATCTACACCTTGGTCTCGAGGGGCACCGAGGGGCCGGCGGCGGCTGTCGCCACGATACTGACGGCCTTCACCATCCTCTCCCTGCTTCTGTTCTTCAAGATATCCACGTCGCGGGACATCGTCCTGTGAGTCAGCTGCGCAAGCATCGCTAATGAGAAAAGCTGCGGACAAAGGGTCCGCGATTGGAGATGATCATGACTCTCGTCCCCCTAGGTGAACTGCTGCAGGATGCGCGGGCAGGAAAATACGCCGTATGCGCCATCAACTGCTGCAATCTGGAAAACGTCAAATCCGTCCTCGACGCGGCAGCCGAGGCGCTCTCGCCTATCATCATCCAGGCCGCGCCTAGCGAGGCACGGCATGGCACGGTCCAGGGATTGGCCGCCGCCGTCAGGGCCGTGGGCCGCGATCTCAGGGTAAGGGCCGCAATCCATCTGGATCACGGCGACAGCTACGAACTGGCGGCCCAATGCATCCGTGGCGGATTCACCGGCGTGATGTTCGACGGTTCGGCGCTCAGTTTCGCGGATAATATCCTGGCGACGAGAAAGGTCGCCGAACTCGGGCGCTGCTCCGGAGTATCGGTCGAGGCCGAGCTGGGCACGATCGGCAAGACGACGGAGATGGGCGAGCTAATCGAGCACGATTACATGACGGATCCGCGCAAGGCCGAGGAGTTCGTCGTCTCCACGGGCATCGATTGCCTTGCGGTGGCCATCGGCAACGCCCACGGTTTCTACCCCTTCCCCCCGAAGCTCGATTTCGCCCGCCTCGAGGCCATCGCCGGCCTCGTGAAGATCCCCCTCGTCCTTCATGGCGGCACGGGCATCCCCGATGAGCAGATAACCCGGGCCATCTCCCTGGGAATAGCGAAGATCAACTTCTCGACAGTCACGAAGAAGGCATTCATCGATGCCGTGAAAGCCTACCTGGCGGCCAACCCCGATGCGGTGAGCGTGACGAAGCTCATGAAGGCCGGTTCGGCGGCCTTCAAGGAAACGGTGAGGACGGCCATCGTCCAGTGCGGATCGGGCGGGGGCCTTGGGGGCCGCGCTCTTGGCGGACGAGGGCTCGTCGCCCAGGTCCAGCTCGAGCGTGAGATCATCGCCCGCGGAGGCTGGGGCATTCAGGGCCGATCGTGCCGCGCCGGAGGCCGCAGCCATCGAGCCGCTGGCACCCAGATCGAGTTCGAAGGTTTCGGTCTCGATCACCTTGGGCATGCCGGCGCTCTTGGCGGCGGGCTTCACTGCGGAAGCTTCTCCCAGATCGAGCTCGAACGGGGCGTCGTCCGCCAGGTTGACGGAATCCAGACC
>CAZSZH010000125.1:0-1946 GCA_964610785.1 uncultured Flavobacterium sp.
TTAGATTAATTTGTAAATTGAAGTTGCCTAAGCTTCCAGATGAATAGAAGTCTTCGCTGATTTGTATGTCCTTACCGAATGCAAGAACCAGATGAGAACCAGATGTAGAAACAATATGCCCATTGCCAGATGATACATCATATTGATTAGCATAACCGGAATATTCTAAATATGATTGATTGCATCCATTTTCTGTCGAGTACCTCCATAAATCATTAGGGGTGGCGTTTGAGAGGATACCCGCTTGATTATTGAATTGGATGGCGATTTTAGTAATAGGCAACCAACAATCAGCATCACTTGTTATTTGTTGTCCCATTTGCTTACGAACCATAATATAGAGAAGGTCTGGAATTTGATTTAGTTGCAACGAATTGGTTGTCACACTCATTTCACCATTTACTGCCGCAGTTAGTGTTTGTTGTGTGATATAACGAGGCATTTCATAAAATGGAACAACATTTCTTGCCGGCATTACATCACTTGGATGAGGAGTGATGAAGTTGAATAGAAGTTTGGAATTCTCGACTTTAGTAAATGAAATAGTTTTTGAAACTGATGCACCCGCACCATTAATGAAAGGACAAGAACGCCATACTCTGTCGGCAGTACCGAAATTAAATACGAAATTTAAATTTTGAATTCCATATAGTGCCTGATTATTTGAAGCAGGGTCAGCATAAATAAATGGTGAAAGGAGAACAGGTTCGAAAACAGTGAAGACACAAGTTACGAGTTTAGATGCAGCACCGTCTCCTTGAGAATTACCACTGATTGAATCAAGAACCCAAGTTCCGCGATTGTATAAATCATTATCGGCGACATTTTCAAAACCACCGAGAACATTATTAGTTGCACCAACGGCATCTTGATAGTTGCGGTATGTATCATACATCACAGGGGTCATACCATTATATCTTGCGAGTTGGCGTTTATCATTCATACGAAGAATAGATGGAGGAACATCACGCATATTGATAGAAACCGTATTATTGTTGATTGTTGCTGTCATAACACTTGCTAACTGGTGAAGAGGAAATGCCGATAATGCATCAGTCAAACCATAATTTACTAAACGCTGACCCGCTCCGGGAATACCTGCAATTGTAAGGGTGATTTGAGCGGTCCAAATAAGGCGACGGTCAATCATAGTTTGTTCGCTAGGAACGTGAATATTCCAAGTACAAGAACTAGTTGATTGGGTTATAGCGTTGAATTGGGCAGCGGACATATTTTGACCACCCTTATGAACGGCATACGAAATTTGGTCGCTTACATTTAATCTGTCGTCCTTGACTAATACTTTTTTAAAGTCTTTACTCATTTATATATAATATAATAGATATTTTTTATTATATTATAATCTTAAATTAATTATTTTTATATATTTCTTGTTGAGTTTTTACAGTCCTAAATTCACAGAGTTGTAGTCCTTGCGTCGAAACATTATCTTGATATTACCAGAGCAACCAGCATTTAAGAAGAATGGATTTAGATTTCCATAATAGTCTTTCCAATATACGGATATTTGAATAGCAGATAAGGGAGACGTTCCAGTCATATCAACTAATCTATACTCACTTGATGGAGTGTATTGAATATTAGGAATATATTGGTCAAGAGCAGAGAATGGAACTTGAAAATCAGTAATAATAGGAGCAATATTTGATGCTCCAGAACCAGATGAAACACCACCAACTAAATTTGATTTAGGAACTGATACTAACTCATTATTAACAGGTAGCAACCCAGTTGTAAATACAACAGAAGAAACAGGATTTAATAGAACCGCAGTTGATGCTTCCTGAAATGCTTGTAAATATGTAATTGTGCTAGTTGTGAAGAGATTGAAACCATTAAATGAATTCATAAGCATTAGATTAGTATATGTACCATTTAATAATGTTGTTGTTGATGGAAATGTATTATATAGTTGATAAAATGCA
>CAZSZH010000126.1:0-1945 GCA_964610785.1 uncultured Flavobacterium sp.
ACCAGTTGCTTGCGCGCGCGAGCGTCGGAGTGAGTGAGCGATCTAAATTAATTTAGGTGAAGGGGTGGCTGCGGTTTTTCCGGCTGTGGATAACCGCGTCGCATAATGCTAGCGTACCATCGAGATTTCCGCTTGTCAAGGGGTCTGACCAATTTTTTTCGCAGACGTAAAAAAACCCGCCGTGGCGATTCTGGCGGGCTGGAAAAATTTTTTCGGCGAAAACTAAACTACTACGTAGTTTACCCCCCAGAAATTTTTTGTCAAGCGTTTTTTGCTAAAAACTACAAAAATAATTGTTCCTCAAGTTCCGCTCATGTTCCGGATATGTTCCTCGATTTGTTCTAGCTAAGTCATTGATTTCATTGATATGTTCTTTTGTTCCTCACTTTTCCAAGAGAGAGGAGGGATTTTTTAGCGAGTCCCTTTTAAGGCCCTACGTGCACGCACTGTACTATAAACTAACTTTACAATAAAAGAGGGTCGCGCGTATGTATTCATACTTCCAAAATCGAGGAACAAAAGAACATATGAGGAAAATCAATGACTTAGCAGAAACACGTTTAGGAACATGACGGAACTTGGCAGAACTTAACAATATCTCTCTCTCTCTCTCTCTCTCTCTCTCTCTCTTCTATTTATTAAGAAGAATATATATAGAATAAGAATCTATCTAAATTAATTTAGGTATCCATTGTCAATCCTCTTTTTCCTCCAAACCTACTTGACAATAGATGTGGTTAGTGTATAATGGTGGTTCAGTCGGGTTTTTGCGTCTCGACTGTACATCGACTGCCACTTCGGCGGTCTTTCCTAAATTAATTTAGATGGAGTCAACTATGGTCTGTTTATGTGGTGATCCGATCAACCCCAGCCGACTGGCCCTCGGCTACAGAACGTGCCTCCCATGTGGTGAGGACAGTGCCAAGCAAGCGCGGCGGTCATGGTGTGTCGTACCCCTCAACAAGAGCAACTATGTGCTGGTGACCGATCCCTCACTGCTCAAAGGTCTGAACCCCAAGCGCATGGGTGGCAAGGTTGTCTGGGACGGTTTGCTGGTAGTGCTGGCTACTTTCATCTGCTGGCTTGTGATTGTCTTTGTGTTTAGTTTCTCAATGGGGAGTGTGTGATGAAAATTAAAACCAAATATCTGGTCGGCCTCGCCCTCGATTGGGCAGTGGCTAAGTGTGAGGGGATGGAGTTTACTTACGAAGATAATCCCTATGAACTAGTTTATTTTAATTTTTCATCCAACGATGTAAGGGGCGGGCCAATCATTCTCCGGGAGAGAATTGCAGTGTGGGTTGACGAGAAAGGAGGGTTTGTCGCGTCGGCCACCGATAGCAAAGGGCCGGACTATCACGGCCCTACTTATCTCATTGCGGCAATGCGGGCTTACGTTGCCAGCAAGATGGGAGACGAAATCGAAATGCCGGTGCAACTGTGCTGATTGCCAAGACCCAAGGCAAAGAGCCAAAACTGATTCAGATTGTCAAGCAAGTGGAGACAGTCCAGTTCAGCCCCGAGAGGGGTTGGCTCTTCATCTGCCAAGACTTTGAACGTGCTAAACATATGAGGATGGATTACAGGTGGGTACGTGCTAGCGACGTATCTTTTCAGTGGGTTCGTAAATTTAACTTTGAGGAACTGAAATGAAAACGAACAACAAGATGTGGCTTGCCGAGGTCGGCGTGCGTGAGGGTAACCAAGTGGTCTACAAGCGACCCTACACCCCGAGCCATGCCACAGACATCCGTGAAACCTTCCGCAACCTGATGCTCAACCGCACCATCGAACAGTGGGAACTTGTGCAACGACTGGATGAGGAGTTCAGGGACTAAACATAAATAGCCAACATACCCAAAGCGTTTTTAACTTTTAAACCTAAATTAATTTAGAGAATACTATGAACTCACTTACCAAACTCAGCAACATCATCTACACCGAG
>CAZSZH010000127.1:0-1845 GCA_964610785.1 uncultured Flavobacterium sp.
TTCTAGCAATTCTAAAACTTTTTTCGCATAATTTTCATATTTCTCACTCAAAGACAAGATAATAGCTTGTTCAGGCATCAACCAAAGTGGGAAGTTTCCGGCGGTATGTTCTAGTAAAATTGCTATAAAACGTTCCATCGAGCCAAATGGGGCACGGTGAATCATCACGGGACGGTGTAACTTATCATCGGCTCCTTTATAGGTTAATTCAAAACGCTCTGGTAAATTATAATCAACCTGAATAGTTCCAAGTTGCCAACTTCTGCCTAAAGCATCTTTAACCATGAAATCCAATTTAGGGCCATAAAAGGCGGCTTCTCCACTTTCAATTACGTAGTTTAAACCTTTATCTTTTGCAGCACTGATGATAGCATTCTCCGCTTTTTCCCAATTTTCAACACTACCTATATATTTTTCTGGATTATCTAAATCTCGAACAGAAACCTGAGCTGTAAAGTTTTCAAATCCTAACGAACCAAATACATATAGTACTAAGTCGATTACTTTTTTGAACTCACTATCCAACTGGTCAGGTGTGCAAAATATATGCGCATCATCTTGAGTAAATCCTCTAACACGTGTCAAACCATGTAATTCACCACTTTGCTCATATCGATACACTGTTCCAAATTCAGCATAACGTTTCGGTAAATCTTTGTACGACCAAGGTTTTGTGTTGTATATCTCACAGTGATGCGGACAGTTCATCGGTTTTAATAAAAACTCTTCGCCTTCAGCAGGCGTAGTGATGGGTTGAAAGCTATCAGCGCCATATTTAGCATAATGTCCCGAAGTTACATAAAGTTCTTTTTGTCCGATATGCGGCGTAACTACTTGCTCGTATCCCGCTTTTTTCTGTGCTCTTTTCAAAAATTGCTCCAAACGATCGCGCAAAGCAGCTCCTTTTGGTAACCACAATGGTAAGCCTTGACCTACTTTTTGTGAAAATGCAAATAAGTCTAATTCTTTTCCTAATTTTCTATGGTCTCTTCGTTTAGCTTCTTCTAATAATTCCAAATAATCTGTCAAATCTTTTTGCTTCGGAAACGAAATTCCATACACACGAGTCAACTGTTTGTTTTTTTCATCACCACGCCAATAAGCACCAGCAACACTCATAATTTTCATGGCCTTGATAATTCCAGTATTCGGAATATGTCCGCCTCTACACAAATCAAAAAAGTTAGCATGATCACAAAAAGTTATCGTTCCATCCTCTAGATTCGAAATTAATTCCGTTTTATATTCGTTATTTTTGTATATTTCTAAAGCTTCAGCTTTGGAAACCGGACGCATTTTAAACTCATATTTCTCTCTCGAAATCTCTAAAACACGGTCTTCAATACTTTTAAAATCAGCATCGGTTATTTTGTGGTCTCCAAAATCAACGTCATAATAAAACCCATTGTCAATAGCAGGTCCTAAAGTCAATTTGATTCCTTTGTATTTTTCTTCCAAAACCTGAGCCATAACGTGCGAAGTCGAATGCCAAAAAGCTTTTTTACCTGCTGCGTCATTCCAAGTATATAATACAAGTGAGCCGTCGGTCGTCAATTCCGTCGAAGTTTCTATTGTGGTACCATTAAAAGCAGCCGAAATTACATTTCGTGCTAATCCTTCACTGATGCTTTTTGCAACATCCATAGGAGTCGAACCCTTTGCGAACTCCTTAACCGAACCGTCAGGTAGCGTAATCTTTATCATTCCTTAAATTTTATGGACTGCAAATATATAAGATTAACAAAACACATACAATATATATAGGTATAATATGTAAACTATTTTTTTTAAGCGAAAGGTTTGGTTTTTTTGCGAACCATTTTCCCGCTTTTCGCTTTACAAGGT
>CAZSZH010000128.1:0-1825 GCA_964610785.1 uncultured Flavobacterium sp.
AACGCTAACATGTCCAACAACTGGTGGGGTACCGCCACTCAAGGAAGCGTCGTTATCGAGAACACCTCAACCGGTTCAGTAACGATCGCGCCGATCAGCACGAACGGCGTAGCGGGTATGCCAAGCACAGCAAGTTTCTTGTCTTAATGTAAAGGAAATAACATGACCGAAAATGAAAATACACAGCCAGATCAACCTACTCCCAGACCAGTATTACCTTTGGGTCCAGGACCTGATAATCGGCCAGATGCACCAGAGATTTACTAACTGGTAGTGCTTGATCAACAAGCCATGGCTTATCGCTCTGTCTAAAATGGGGGAATCCGTAAGGATTCCCCCATTTTTATTACCAGGGTCATTTTCTATAAATATTCCACTATCAATCATCCTTCCCAAACTACCATGAAACTTCTAGACCTATTCGAAGCGCAAGTATCTGGCACCAAAGCTCAACTTGCAATGGACAAAATGGTAAAGTTCATCCAAAGAAAGCTAGGACAGAAGCTTATAAAGGTTCCCGGTGCTGAGCACTTCCATAACAGCGATACTACTGGATACGGTTATAGATACGTGATCAACGGAACAACGCACTGCGTCAGATTCAACTGGAAATCAGAACCAACGGTTGGAAAGACCGCAGAGATGCAGTCAATCGACATCTTTACAGGCCGTCACGATCCAACATTCACGATTCATTCTCATGGAATATCGTTCGTGAAGGCGCTGCCAGCGGTAGTTACGATCTTGAAGTCTCCGACCCTAGGTAAGATGATGGTATTCCCGGTCAACGCTGAAGAGGCTATATCTGAATCGGTAGTTACTGAAGCAAAGCGGGATGACTTTAGCTCAGAGCAGGCCCTATCTGACTTCATGAAGAAGCTAATCTCTGGTAAGACGTTTACTAGATCAGAGTTCATCGGCACGTATCACATCGTAAACGTTGGTATCTTTGACACGATCATGACGTCGTTCAAGGATAAGTTCGAGATTGACTCGAAGCGCGTCGCGATCAAGGTGGGGACGCCGATTGATGCTCTAAAGGATTCTATCCTTTCAAAGGCGGGCGTGATCGAGGTAACACCGGGTGGAACTAAGGAAGTTTACCTAAAGACGGAACAGGAAAAGGACGTAGAGAAGAACGCACCGGATAGAGTGCCATATGGAGATGTGCTAGAGCACCTAGAGGGGCTGGTTACAGGCGTCGTCAAGGGAGCTTTCAACGCGCTGTTTGTTGCTGGAAAAGGGGGGTCGATGTCAGGTTGTACTCCTATAAATATTGTTGTCAATAACAACATAGATAAAGCTAGTGATACTGATAAAACCAAAGACACGCGCCAAGATTGAGATAAAAGCTATTGACGACGCAATCCCGTACCTTAGGAAATTTTCAAAGAACTGGAAATCACTCACGCCGCTGGTGGAACGGCGGCTACAAGAACTAATATCAAGTAGCTTATTTTTCCCAGGACTTTCGCACTTTGGGTTAGTGCTTAGAAAAGATGTGCTGAATATGCGCTCTGGAACATTTAGCAGAGAAGAGTATAGAGACATATTCGGGTGGAGCGAAGAAGAAATCAATGTTCTTATGAATAAGAAGGGTTCTATATTCAAAGAAACATGTGCATTTACACCCGGACAAAAAGAGTTCTGGATGACCCACCACGGGATGTCTGAAGAAGATGCAATCAAAAAGGTTTCAGAAGCTCAATCCAAGTTGAGTAAAAGAAAAAAGAAAACAACCATCAATCAGCCTGCCTCTATAAAATACTATTTGCATAGAGGGATGAATGAAGAAGATGCTGTAAAAGCGCAAAGTGACGTACAG
>CAZSZH010000129.1:0-1825 GCA_964610785.1 uncultured Flavobacterium sp.
TTAACTCATCATCATCTGACAATGGTATAAAAACCGATACTTTTGCGTTTGGTACTCCAAACCCACCATTGACCAAAACACGACCAACAATAACACCATAATCCGAACAGACTCTAGTGTAGATATCAGATTCGTTTATTTTAAGTGATAATATTTCTAATTGGTCAAAATCTTGTTCTAATTTAACATTAACATACTTGTCTTGACCAATCTCGGTTCTTATTCTATATGACTTGGGCATTAATTCCTTCTTTTTTGATAAATAGTTTATTTCCTATTTTCAAAGAATAATCTTGTTTGTGAAAAAGTAAAAGATTGGTGTTGTTTCACAAAAAGTGAAATTATATTTGTTGTTTCAGTTATTGTGAAATGATAATTTAAATTGTAGACCTCATCCAACAGTCGTGATTTTCACATCAAATTTGTCGAAGGTGTGACTCCCCTTAAATTGTAGACCTCATCCAACCGTCAAAGCTATAAACATTAAGAATGAACCTGGTTGTGACTCCCCTTAAATTGTGGACCTCATCCAACCATATCTTTGTAAGTCTCTGTATTTCAGTGTAGTTAAGACCAAATTTGTCTTCCAAAACTGACCAAATTTCATCATAATTGATATAAACATAACCATTTTTTCTATCGTAAATCATAAAATTATGTCCTTTTTTATAACGATATAACGTCCAATCTTGACGTTCTTCACTCTGAACTGATTCCAAGTCATTAAATAAATTTAAAAAGTCAATTGGTTCTTTAATGTCAAAGATTTCAAATGTTTTATCCGAGGATCCAACAATCTTTGTTACAGATTCAAACCCAACTTTTTTGATTAAACCCAATAACTTTTCTTTTAAAGAAATATTTTCTTTAATTAGTTTGTATTGGTTTTCGGTTATTATTATTTTCATATCAATAAATATTATGAAAAATTTACACTTTTTAAGTTTATTACCCTAACATTAATATCCTTATTTGGGAATCTGATTTGATAAATTTGTGTTGGTTCAGCAAATATCGTATCATTTATTAATTCAATTTGTTTTGTTGATAAATCGGAATACCTTTGTGATGTCTGATATGAAGAATACTGACCCCCAACCTTATTGAAAAACCTTAAATCCGAAATACTTACAATTCCATTTTCGTTCTGGATAATTCGTCTTAATTCTGAAACATTAACATTTTGACCTAATTGTCTATTTGTTGGACTAAAGAATGTTGTTACAATATTAATTAATTTTGATATGATAGCACCTTGGTTTTGTGTTGCATCCAAGACAACGTCAACGTCAACGGATAAATCAATTGGGTTTGCACTCTCAATTGAGATATAATCATTTATCATTCTATAGTTTGATAGATAATTTGATAAATTACTTTTTAGTGTGTTTGATATTGTGTCGGTTAAATTACCATTACTATCATAAGACAACATTTTAACTTTTATCTTATTATTTTCTTCAGTTATCGCAACTTTTGCTGGTGCACCAAATTGTGACGGCATTGTTTTTATTATTGATTCGTAATCATTAATTGTTACCACTCTGTTTTGTGCTGCAAAATTAAATGAAACCATTTGTCTTACGTCTTCAGTTGTTGGTGCGTTCGCCCCTCCTATTGCTGCTGTCACGTTATTACATCTTAATGTATTAATAACACTTTTATTAATTGTTCTTATGATTTGAGTAAGGAAGGTGTTGGAACTGGTTCTACATTAATCAGAAAATGGTGGTATATTGCAAATGTTACTGATACAAATGGATTTCCAGTTGTTGCACTTGTGAAAGCAACAAACTCTTCTAGAGCACTTGAATTCTCTATAAAT
>CAZSZH010000130.1:0-1811 GCA_964610785.1 uncultured Flavobacterium sp.
CAACAACAGAAACATTTGGAGTTGGTACTCTCATAGCATAACCATCTAACTTACCTTTTAGTGCTGGTAAAACTAGGCCAACTGCAGAAGCAGCACCTGTTGTTGTTGGTATCATGCTTAAAGCAGCAGCTCTGGCTCTTCTTAAGTCATCGTGTGGAAGATCAAGTAGCTTTTGATCGTTTGTGTATGAGTGAATATAAAATATTAAAAACTATACCAAGTAAGGATTATGAGCTAATAGACTCTGGAGATGGGGAAAAGCTGGAGAGATTTGGAATGTATACCCTGAGAAGGCCAGATCCGCAGGCTTTGTGGAATAAGAGCTTGGAGGAGAAGGTTTGGAAGGAAATTGCCAATGCTACTTTTGTGCGTGAAGGGGATAATGCCAAGTGGCGCATGAAGGATGGTATTCCAAAAGAATGGATTATAGAGATGTCTGGACTAAAGTTTTTAATCAAACCAACTGCTTTCAAACATACTGGTCTTTTTCCAGAACATGAAGCAAATTGGAATTGGATAACTGAAAAAATAAAGAAAGCGGGAAGGCCAATAAAGATGCTTAACCTCTTCGGTTATACCGGTGGTGCCACTTTGGCGGCTTTAAAAGCTGGTGCTGAGGTTACTCATATTGATGGTTCTAAAAGTGTGATTACTTGGGCTAGGCAGAATACAGAATTTTCAAAACTAGAAGATAAAAAAGCTCATTGGATAGAAGAAGATGCTAGAAAATATGTGCAGAGAGAAATAAAGAGAGGAAATAAGTATGACGCTATTATTATGGATCCACCAGCTTTTGGTCATGGTGCAAATAATGAAGTTTGGAAAATTGAAGAAGATTTTACAAAGCTTTTGGAAGCCTGTTCACAGATACTTACTCCGGAACCACTATTTATAATAGTAAATGGTTATTCTGCTGGTTACTCAGCTGTGGCTTATGAAAATTCACTAAAAGAAGTTACTAAAAATTTAGGTGGTAATATAGAAATAGGGGAGCTAACTATCGAAGAATCAAAGTCTGGCCGCTTATTACCAGCTGGTATTTTTGCTAGGTGGTTTAAATAATAAAACAAAAAAGCATAGGAGGTGCTCTCGGAATGATTAGGTACTCCGTTAAATGGAGAGAGCACCTCCTATGCTTTTATTTATTTAAAGAGTATTCTTTGGTGTTTATTATATGTTATAATACTCCTATGAAAAATAAAGCTAATAGTTTTTTAAATTTTATTAAAAATCACAAATTTTGGTCTGTAGTTATTTTAATAGTAGTTATTTTAATTGCTTGGTTTTATTATAAAAATAGTTCGGAGAATATAAAATATGTTGAAGTAGCTGTGGCGCGAGGTTCTATTTCCGAAATTGTCAGTGTAACTGGTAATGTAAAACCATCATCTGATGTAGACCTAGCTTTTGAGCGTGGAGGCAGGCTTTCTGGCCTCACTGTTTCTGTTGGCGATAAGGTATATATAGGGCAAGTTCTTGCGTCTGTCTCAAACGCTGATTTGCTTGCAAATTTAGATCAGGCTAAGGCAAATTTGAAGAAAGTTCAGGCTGGCCTTGGTGATAGCGCAGATAAGACTGCTCTAGATTTTTCCCAATCTCAAATTTCTCTAGTAAATGCTATTAAAGATTCTTATACCAAAGCAGATGACGCTGTTAGAAATAAAATGTTTTCTTTGTTTAGTGATCCTGTAAAATATAGAGCAAAATTAGCCTTTTCCGCAGATTCATTCTTACAGGAGGATATTGAATTAGGTAAGGACCTAGCGGTAGAATCCTTGGATTCTTGGTATAGATCTCTGCCTAAATTAACA
>CAZSZH010000131.1:0-1802 GCA_964610785.1 uncultured Flavobacterium sp.
GCATTATCTGGAAACCACCGGCGACGCCAAGGTCCTTGAGGAGGATATCGCCTTCCTCGATGGGCCGGTGCTGGCCCCTGGCGAAATGGAAAATTTCTTCCAGCCTGGCGTCGCCGCCATGTCAGCCAGTCTTTATGAGCATTGCGCGCGCGCGCTTGATGCCAGTCTGGCGACCGGCGTGCACGGCTTGCCATTGTTCGGCGGCGGCGACTGGAACGACGGCATGAACCGTGTCGGCCATCATGGCGTCGGCGAAAGCGTCTGGATGGGCTGGTTTCTCAATGCCAGTCTGGTGGCCTTTCTGCCGATCGCTGCGGCGCGCGGCGATACACGGCGGGTCGCCGCATGGACCGCCCATGCCGCCGGACTGCGCGCCGCGCTGGAACGCGAAGCCTGGGATGGCGACTGGTATCGGCGCGGCTGGTTCGACGACGGGACCCCGCTGGGTTCGGCAACGAGCGACGAATGCCGCATCGATTCAATCGCCCAGTCATGGGCGGTGATATCTGGCGGTGGCGATCCTTCGCGTGCGCGCCGGGCCATGGCATCGGCCAGCCGCGAACTGGTTTCCGCTGAAACCAGGCTGGCGCTGTTGTTTGCGCCGCCGTTCGATCATGCGTCAATCGATCCGGGCTATATCAAGGGCTATCCGCCTGGCGTCCGCGAAAATGGCGGGCAATATACCCACGCGGCGCTATGGTCGGTCATCGCACTGGCAACGCTGGGCGAAGGCAACCAGGCCGGCGCGCTGCTCGCCATGCTCAATCCGATCAACCATGGCCTGACCCCTGCCGAATTGCATCGCTACAAGGTCGAACCCTATGTCGTGGCGGCCGATGTCTATTCCCGGTCGCCAAACATCGGGCGCGGCGGATGGACATGGTATACCGGCGCGGCAGGCTGGATGCAGAGGGCCAGTATCGAACATCTGCTGGGCGTGCGAATCCGTAACGATTTCATCGAAATCGATCCCTGCATTCCCGATCATTGGCCGGGCTTTCAGGTCAGCCTCAAACACGCAGGCTGCCTCTACGAAATCAGCGTTGAGAACCCGCATGGGGTCAACGGCGGCATCCTCGCTGCCGAAGCGGATGGCATGGCGTTGCCGAAAGGCCAGGTGCGGATTGCCTGTCGGCATGACGTGCCGGGCTGCGTCATCAGAATTATTTTGGGCATTCCGGAACAGCACTGACCGAAACCGCCGGCCAAGCGTTTGGGCGAGTGGGGGTGTCTCTAGCCAAGAGGTGCCAGCATGATCATCTTCGAAATCGTCAAGGAACCCTATGGCTGGGCAGTTCGGCGGGATGAATGCATGATGATGCCAGCCAGCTGCCGCGCTGCCGCTGTCGCCGCTGCCGAACAGATGGTGCGGGCCTTGAGCAGTCACGGCCATCCCGCGCAATTGAAGTTCAAGGCAACAGGTCCTGACTCCAGGCTTCGGTCGTGTTGAAAAAGGGGTTTCCCGATCCGGCAGATTTCTGATTCAAGCCAGCCTGTGGGGAGCAGCGGTGTTTCCCGGGGCCTTGGCGGACGCGGGATGGACGGTGGTTGGCGGGCTGTTGCCGCCTGCGCGCGGTCGCGGGGCCCGGCCTGCCGCGACATGGCCGTTGAAACCGGTTCGGTGCGAAAGCCGGCAGATGCCGGCGACCAATTCAGCGCCTGATATATGAGAAATGCTTGGTTTTTCACCTTCAGTGCCTGTTGGCTAAGGGAGGCAACATGCGCACATAGGGAGGCGCATTGCGGTTTATGCGTCAAACGCCGAACCGAGATTGGCATGGGCAACGCCGCCGTCGACCGTG
>CAZSZH010000132.1:0-1801 GCA_964610785.1 uncultured Flavobacterium sp.
CTGTGACCTTCGGGTTATGAGCCCGACGAGCTGCCTACTGCTCTATCCCGCGATGTTTCGAGTGCAAATATACAACCATTATCGATACATGCAACAAAAAATTAAAAAAATCTTTTATTTCTACTATTCACTTGATATGAGTACCTTTGCGGCAAATTAAATTAAAATAAATGTCGCATAAAGCCGGTTTTGTTAATATTATAGGAAATCCAAACGTAGGGAAATCAACACTAATGAATGCTTTTGTTGGGGAACGATTATCCATTATTACTTCTAAAGCGCAAACTACTCGTCATAGAATACTAGGAATTGTAAACGGAGATGACTTTCAAGTAATCCTTTCAGATACACCTGGTATTATCAAACCCGCTTATGAAATGCAGAAATCAATGATGGATTTTGTAAAATCTGCCTTTGAAGATGCCGACGTTTTAATTTACATGGTGGAAATAGGTGAGAAGGAACTTAAAGACGAAGCCTTTTTCAATAAAATTATTCATGCTAAAATTCCAGTATTACTTCTTTTGAATAAAATTGATAAATCTGATCAAGTTGAATTAGAAGCACAAATTGATCTTTGGAAAGAAAAAGTACCCAATGCCGAAATCTATCCCACATCAGCCTTAGAAAATTTCAATGTAAAAGAAGTATTTGCCCGCATTTTAGAATTACTTCCAGAATCACCTGCTTATTATCCCAAAGATGCTTTGACGGATAAACCCGAACGATTTTTTGTAAACGAAACCATCCGTGAGAAAATCCTTTTAAATTACGACAAGGAAATTCCTTATGCTGTCGAAATCGAAACCGAAGAATTCATCGAAGATGAAAAAATCATCCGAATTCGTTCTGTAATTATGGTGGAACGTGAAACTCAAAAAGGAATCATCATTGGACATAAGGGTGCTGCACTGAAACGCGTTGGAATACAAGCACGTGAGGACTTGGAGAAGTTCTTTGGCAAGCAGATTCACATTGAAATGTTTGTGAAAGTCAATAAAGATTGGAGAAATAGTCAATTTCAGTTGAGACGTTTCGGTTACAATCAAAAATAAATTAATCTTTAAATCGGATTTCATATTATAAAGGCAATTTCAAAATTGTACCTTTGCAAATTATTTTAGAATCATTATGAACAATATTGTAGCCATAGTTGGAAGACCCAATGTAGGAAAATCCACTTTTTTTAATAGATTAATCCAACGTAGAGAAGCTATTGTAGATTCGATAAGCGGTGTGACTAGAGATCGAAACTATGGAAAAAGTGAATGGAATGGAAAAGAATTTTCGGTAATTGATACCGGAGGATACATCAAAGGATCAGAAGATGTTTTTGAAGCAGAAATTCGTAAACAAGTGGAATTGGCCATTGATGAAGCCGATGCCATTATTTTCATAGTTGATGTTGAAGAAGGCATTACTCCAATGGATGATGAAGTTGCAAAATTATTACGCAAAGTTACCAAACCCGTTCTGCTTGCCGTAAATAAAGTAGACAATGCCATGCGTGAAAAAGATGCTGTGGAATTCTACAATTTAGGACTTGGTGAATACTTCACTATTGCAGGGATGAGTGGAAGTGGTACAGGAGATTTATTAGACAAATTAGTAGAAGTTTTACCAGAACTTCCTGAAACGACCGAAGAAGAAATATTACCTCGATTTTGCGTAGTAGGTCGTCCCAATGCCGGAAAATCATCATTCATCAACGCACTTATTGGTGAAGATCGTTATATTGTTACCGATATTGCAGGAACTACTCGTGATGCAATAGATACCCGTTACAACCGTTTTGGCTTCG
>CAZSZH010000133.1:0-1764 GCA_964610785.1 uncultured Flavobacterium sp.
GGTCAGGCCGGGCGTCGCGCCAGCGGTTGCCGTACACGTCGCCGTCACGCGACACGAGGACGCCGTCACCCGCAGCGTAGGTGATGCCGCGCAGCAGGCGCGCGTTAGCGGCGCTACGGTTCTCGTCGTAACAGACGCTGGCCTCGATGCGCCGGGCAGTCTTGCCGGTGACATGGATGGACTTGCAGAACACATGTCGGAAGATGGCGTTGAAGCTGTGACGGCTCAACTCGGTGCGAGCGTCCATGTCGAAGTAGGCGTCATCTTCGACGACGTAAGCGAAACGCTCGTACCAGTTCGCCTTGTCAACCCGTCCAACCTCCTTGCGGTTGACCTCCTCGATGACGCGGGCGGCCTCGTCAGGAAACGCCTTGGTAGGCGACAGCTTGGACAAGGTGGACTGCATATGCGCGGCCAGCAGCTCGTCACGCAGACCTGGCGAGACGCGGGGGCCACCGTTGTCGTGGACCCACGACAGGAACGCCTGCGTGTTGAAGCCCTCGCAATGGCCGTGGTAGCAACAGAACGAGCGGTCCAACGGCTTGTAGCGGGCTCCGATCTGACCGTCGGTATGCTCGGCGTTGTTGGGGCACACGATGCCCATCCAGCCCTCGGCGTTCGTGTTGGATAGCACCAGACCCTTGTCGTTGAGCCACTCCAACACGCTGTCTTTGCCGGTGTCGCGCAGCTTGAACGACAGGACGCGCGCGGTGTCGGCCTCGGCTGGCGTGACGCCCAGCGCCTTGCAGATCTGCGGCAGCGTGTACTCACGGTCAGGATGGAACTCAACTAAACGTGAACGGAAGAGATCGCGACCGGGCTTCAGATTGACTGATCCAGGGATGCGAAAGTTACGTACGGGGTTGGTCGCGCCAGGGTCTGTGTAGCCCGCCTCGGCGATGGCGGTGATGGCCGCGCTGAACTCACCCTTGGACGGCTGATCGGTAAAGCCGTAGCCCCACTGAAACGACCCCTCGCTGGTCTCCATGATCCATGTCGGCGGCAGGGGCGGGATCTTGGACTTGGTGCCGATGTCGTCCAGCATCATGCACAGGACGTAGTCGCAGTTGGCTGCGCTGGCGCTAGGCTTGCCGTCTAGAAACCGCGACGCCATGAACGAGCCGGTGTTGAGATACCATGCCTCGCCTTCCCCGTGCGGTTTGGTGGGCATGTACGCGGGCCAGGTGTACTTCAGCGAACCGTCGAGGAACGTTTGCTGCTCACCGTCGCGCATGACGGGCTTCTGGCGTACCAGCAGCGCCGTCTCGCCTGCCGGGGCGAGCCCCGTGATGTAATCGTAGAATTGTTGTTCTTGCATGTCCTACCCCTTCCCGTAGCGTGTCATCGTCGTCGTCTCGATCCCCAGCGGCAGATCTGCGGCCCATGCGGGCGGCGTACACATCGCGCGTTGCATGGCCTCCTCGGCGGCTATGGGGTCTGCGGTCTCCAGCACGATCTCATCGTGAACGTGCAAGACGGGTTCAAACCCCTCTGCATCGAGCGAACGAAGAGCGTAGCGCAGGATGTCGTTGGCCGTCGCTTGCGTGACGTTCTCGCAAGCCAGACCACGCCACAGGCGGGCGCGGGGCCACTCCTTGGCGTTTGCGGCGGGCTTCCATGCCGCCTTAGCGTAAGTGACGCCGTCTTCCTCCAGCTTGGCGTATGGGTAGCAAAGGATGCGCCCAGACGGCAAAGCGTACCAGAGATGGACGCCGTCGAACAAGTAAGTTATGCGCCCGGCGGTAAACTCCTTGCCCTTGTGGC
>CAZSZH010000134.1:0-1762 GCA_964610785.1 uncultured Flavobacterium sp.
AACCAAATCAATCTTGGCGAAAAAATCGCCCGAACTTTCTTTATCATTTCCTATCCGCGGTTTTTGACCGAAAGCTGGTTTGCACCAATCATCAACCTGGACAAAGTTTTCAACGTTTCAATCTTCATTCACCCGATCGAAACGTCAAAGATCCTGCGCCAATTCCAAAAGAAAGTGGCCGAGGTGCAAAGCCAGATCAACCAGCGGGAAAATAGGGGATTGGTGCGTGATCCGGTCTTGGATACCGCCTATCAAGACCTTGAAAGTTTGCGTGACAGTCTCCAGCAGGCTCAGGAGAAACTTTTTGACGCTGGAATTTATCTAACCATTTATGGCGACAATGAAGACGATTTGAACAAGGTAGAGACGGAGATGAAAACCATTTTGGAATCCAAACTCGTCTATATCAAACCGGCTCTTTTCCAACAAGAACAAGGCTATAAGAGCATCCTGCCGACCTGCGATGACCAGCTTTTGGTTCACTCAAAATTAAATTCTTCGCCGCTTTCCAGCATTTTCCCATTTATTTCTTTCGACCTCACCCAAGAAAAAGGTATTCTCTATGGTATCAACCGACACAACAACAGCTTGGTTTTGTTTGATCGTTTTTCCCAAGATAACTACAATTCCGTCACCTTTGCCAAGGCTGGTTCCGGTAAATCCTACGCGGCCAAGCTGGAAATATTGAGAACCTTGATGTTTGATGTCGATGTGATCGTGATCGACCCGGAAAATGAATTCCACTATCTCGCCGAGGCTGTTGGTGGAAAAGTATTTAACATTTCCTTGAACTCGGAGAGTCATATCAATCCATTTGAACTGCCGCACCCACGCGAAGACGAGGCACCATCAGATGTTTTGCGTTCCAACATCATCAACTTGGTGGGAATGTTCCGAATCATGTTTGGTGGTCTCACTCCAGAGGAGGATGCGATCATCGATCGAGCGATCACCGAGACTTATGCTTTGAAAGATATTACCCCAGAATCTGATTTTGTGAATTTGGAGCCACCGCTTTTGTCGGACTTTGAATTGGTCTTATCTGGAATGGAAGGGGCGGAGAGTCTGGCGCAAAAACTGTCAAAATTCACCCGCGGTTCCTGGTCTGGCTTTATCAATCGTCCATCGACCGTCGACATCGACGCCAAGTTCGTCGTGTTCTCGATCCGTGATATGGAAGATGAACTTCGTGCTGTCGCGATGTATATCATCACGCACTTCATCTGGACAGCGATCAGAAAAGTAAAGAAGAAGCGATTATTGGTGGTGGATGAAGCGTGGGTGATGATGCGTTCTGACGATGCCGCTTCTTTCCTTTTTGGTATTGCTAAACGCTGTCGTAAATACTGGCTGGGTCTCGCGACTATTACCCAAGACGTCGACGACTTTTTGAATTCACCTTATGGTATGCCGATTGTGACCAACTCATCGATCCAAATCCTGCTCAAACAATCGCCATCAACAGTGGAACACCTGAAAGAAGTTTTCAACCTGACCGAGGACGAGAAATTCCTGTTATTGGAGTCAGATGTGGGTGAGGGACTATTCTTTGTCGGCCAGAAACATGTGGCAATCAAGATCAAAGCTTCATATACTGAGGATCAAATCATCACTTCCGACCCATCACAGCTCTTGGCAATTCAGCGCTCAAGAGAAGAACTACAGGCAAGTCAGAACTAGCTTTTTTGTCATACCTACCCCCAATTACCTTTTTAGAGCACGGATATTTTCTTGCTAGAAAATTCCTCGAGTTCGGCTCAGT
>CAZSZH010000135.1:0-1725 GCA_964610785.1 uncultured Flavobacterium sp.
TCGCCGGATGCGGCGGATTATCTTTAAGTTTTGAGGCCTGTGGCATTCGGACAACCGGCTATGAGATGGAGCCCGACTACGTGGCCACTTACCGCGCGAACATGGCGGGAGCGTGTCACTGTGTCCGGCTCGATGTAAAGCAGGAATATCCGAACGCCACGGTTGTTATAGGAGGCCCGCCCTGTCAGCCCTTCTCACTCGGCGGCAAGCACGGTGCGTTCAGGGACGAACGGGACATGTTCCCGGCGGCGGCGGAGGTGGTGCGCCAGCTTCGCCCGCGCGCCTTCATCTTCGAGAACGTAAAGGGCCTGCTGCGCGAGAGCTTTGCCACCTACTTCGGCTATGTGCTGCTGCGGCTGGAATTTCCGGAGCTTGTCCGCGAGGCGGGCGAGACCTGGCAGTCGCATCAACGCCGCTTGCAGCGTCACAAGACCTCGGGCAGCCGCTCCGGCCTTTGCTACAACGTGGTGTTTCAACTGCTCAACTCGGCTGATTATGGCGTGCCACAGGCTCGGGAACGGGTGTTCATCGTGGGCTTCCGCGATGACCTAGGCGTGCGCTGGTCCTTCCCGAAGAGCACCCATAGCCGGGAGGCGCTTGCCTCCGAGAAATGGCTAACTGGCGAGTATTGGGAGCGGCACGGCGTCGCGAAGGCGGAGCGCGGCGAACCGCCGGCAAGCCTAGCCGGCAACCTGTCCACCCTACGGCAACGCAACCTCCGCCCGACCGATGAACGCCGCGCATGGCGCACAGTGCGGGACGCTCTTGCCGGGCTGCCTGATCCCGAGAGGGAACCGGAAGCCTCTGCGCTGATCCGCGACCATCGCTTTCAGCCGGGAGTGAGGTTCTACAAGGGCCACACCGGAAGTCCCCTAGACCTGCCAGCGAAGACGTTGAAGGCGGGCGACCATGGCGTGCCGGGGGGCGAAAATGCCCTTGTTCGGCCTGACGGTTCCGGCCGCTATTTCACCGCGCGGGAGGCCGCCCGCCTCCAAACTTTCCCCGATGCCTACGTCCTCCATGGCGCGTGGTCGGAAGTCATGCGCCAACTTGGCAACGCGGTCCCGGTGGCGCTCGCCCATGTTGTCGGCGCCAGCGTCGCGCGGAAGCTCACCGAATGGGACTTCGCGGCACTCGCCAAGCCGGGCTCGCCCTCCGCATGAGTGGCGGGCGGAAGAAGCCGGGGAAGGACGCCGATGGGGTTGAGTGGGACGCCAAGAGCGGCGAGCCGTTGCTTGTTGATCCCACCGATACCGCGCCGTTCAACCCGCTGGATACGAAGAACCTCGGGATCGCGGTGGCGAAGGCGCTTCTTGAGAAGAAGGCGCGCCCATTGAAAAGCCTTCCGTCCTTCCGGGGGGCCGGCATTTACGCGATCTATTATCGCGGCGCCTTTCCTAGTTACGCGCCCATCGCCAAGGCGAACGCGGACGCCAAAGACCCCCGCTGGCCGATCTACCTTGGAAAAGCGATCCCGCCCGGTGGTCGCAAGGGTGTTTTCAACACCGAAGCCACAGATACCACGGCGCTTGCCGGGAGGCTTCGTGAGCATGCCGAAAGTATCCAGCTAGCCAAGAACCTGGACGTGGCGGATTTTTCGTGCCGCTTCCTTGTGGTCCAAGACCTCTGGATACCGCTGGCGGAACAGCTTTTGATCGCTCACTTCGCCCCAATTTGGAACCGGCTCATTGATGGTTTCGGCAACCACGATCCGGGGGCGGGCCG
>CAZSZH010000136.1:0-1711 GCA_964610785.1 uncultured Flavobacterium sp.
AGTCGATGTGTCATGTTTGTCTGCACCAATCACAAAAGTGCTTTTGCCATCCAGCGAGCCAAACAACATCATCGCGGTAAACGCTGATTGACCATCAATCCACAGGGTTAGTTCATTGCTGGCATTTACGGTTACCGCTATGTGCACCCATTGGGCTGCTGGGAATGATACCTGGGTTGGTGCGTCACCAGTGCCAACTCTGATGTCTAATAGATTGGAATTACCGTATTTTGAAAGATAAAGAGCAGTCCCGGTTTGACCACCGTAATACAAAGTCCATAGACGGGGAGCGGTTGTTGAGTTTAACGAGTTGGAGTTCCACTTGAACCAGTGCTCAATGGTGAGAGGCTCATTTGGCACGCGGCTGAACATTGGCCCAGTCCACGACGCATCACCAAATTCTTGTCTGATAATGCTAAGCGATGACTGACCAAACTTCTTGTCCGCTGTTGAGATTGAGGCACCAGCAGTCAGGGTCCGGTTCTCATGGTGTTTGGAACTGTCAACTAAGACAAGCGAGCCGTTGTCTTCTTCAGCTTGAAGTAGTAGCGAGACGTTGTCGTAGTATGGGTCTGGAGCTGGAGTAGGCACTGGGCTGGACGCTACGGCCGTTGATTTTGCCATACCGGCGACAATGAAATGCGAGGTGGCCGTGGGAGTAGCTTGGGTGGTCGTACGAAGAACACCGTTCACATAGTACTTCACTATTGATGTTGCGGTGTTATAGACAACTCCGATAACGTCGCCAGCACCGAATGAAAATCCAGTATCTACGGGAGTTCCACCATAGGTTAGTGCAAGACCGTCGCTGTCATACCAGCTCAGCGCGGAACCATAGGCCGCTTCTGGTAGGAATGGCGAATCTCCGTCTGAGAAAACTCCAACGAAGTACGTCTCTCCGGTGGTAATACTGTTTATGCGAAACTCATTTATGTAAACCGAAATGGGTTGTCCAGGCTGCATCGTCTGAACAAGACGAACCGCCTTTGGAGAGGGGCTCGTAAAGTCTACGTTGTACGCGTCGGTAAAGTACGCGCCCGCAGGGATGATAGATGTATCGAACAGGCTGTTAGATGCACCTACTTGGTTGATGTCCTCACTGGCTGTGTATTCAGTCCAATACTGGATGCTAATGACCGATGTGGCCAGAGCTATGTCTGATTGTGTTGGCATGTATATTCTTCCTTATGTTGGTTAGTTGCGCGATTTACATCGCGCATGAAGTTTGCTAAACGCACGCAGAGTCTATATTACTTCAGTCTAACTGGAGGGTAAAGGTTTAGATATATTGCATCTTGCTCATAGACATAGCCTACTTGCTGAAGAGCGCCGACAGTTGGAGGGGTAAGACGAAGCTCACCTGCTGGACCACAGAAGAGTGGCTTGTTGATTTGCTCAGCTGTCCAATCCCATTGCTCATTGCGGATTACGCCGTTAGAAATAACCTGTCCAACTTCGTCTTCGTATAGATCCTCTACAACTATACCGCTTACGAAGCTGTTTATGTTATTGCTAGAAGCCAGTCCAATCTTACGATTCGGCTGGAATGAGATAAGGCTGAACTTTGAGATGTCCTCGCTGGCCTGGGCGTAGACAAGCGTCATGTCAAACTTTACGTTTTGTCCGCTAGTTTGATAGATGATGAGGCTTGACTCGGTGGTAACGAAGGTGCCGTCAGACTGCTTCAGTGGCTTGTTGTTAGCACCGAGGA
>CAZSZH010000137.1:0-1668 GCA_964610785.1 uncultured Flavobacterium sp.
TTTCAGCCTTGTCTGTCCGTCTCGGCGGCAGGACTTCATATGATGTCACCGCTTACCATTCCAGTGCGCTTTGTGGTGGAGGCGGGGGGAATCGAACCCCCGTCTTGCACCCTTCAACTCAGTCCGAATTACGACAATCATCTCAGAACCGCTGAGACACCGGTATTCCTATTTATTGAACCACCTCCAGCGTCAATGACTTACAGGCACCACCACCCTTGATAAACTCAGACATTTCACATTCATGAACGTCATATCCCTTATGAGTAAGGACCGCTCTAAGATAAGGGGTTATGAAAGGGGTAACCAAAGCATTGCCTATCGATATAGAGTTGCATGCAAACCGTTGAGCATCATGTTCAGTAACAGCGATGTTCTTCCCCTCGTACCAACTTTCAATAACCATCCTGGCATAACGGCTAAATGCAGGAGGATACCAAAGAAGTTCCCCAGTATCCAACGGGCAAAAGCACATATCTAGATTGAAGTACCGGGAATCCACGAGTTCCAGTGGCCGAACTATCACTGACATATGATCAAACCACCTATCAAGAACGGCCTTGAACTCAAACGAACTTCGTTCTCCCATCCCGTACCAAAGAATACTTCTATCAACATTGAACAACGCATCGCCCGCTCCGTCGAATGAAAAACTATTCCTGTTTGCAGCCCCCACATCATCGGCTACTATGAAGTGATGTGATGCAAACCAACAACTAAAGAAAGGTTCTTCTGCTGCGCGCTCATCATTTCTAAATCGGCTCGGCATGAACCGTTCATAGTAAAGAAGCCCAGCGTTGGACGTAAACACCGCGTCTGGGCAGTAGTCTGGAGATTTTGGTAGAACTATTACGTCAGCGCCAAGTTCAACTAGCACGTTCCTGAGATGCGACCACTGTCTCGCTGCCTGTGCTTGATCAACCTGACCAAGATCATAGTTCATCCATGGGTTTATCTCATACTGAATGCTATATTTTGTGGGTGATGTCATTAGGATCTTCTTCATATGATCCTAATCTAGTTTCATTTTCATAGGCTGGCTCCTTTAGCATTTTATTTATGCTTACACCAGCTTGACGTTTCCTACCTGGGGATTGGTAAATGTTACCACGACCGTATTAGAGTTAGCCATCGTGATGGACGCCGGCTGAACTTCTTGGTTGCCAATGAACACACGAGCGATCGGATTGCGCCCAAGATTATGGGTGATCGTCCAGGTGGTTGCCGGGGTTGTCTGACTGAACTCAACTGTATAGTCTACTGCCGGCGGAGGAGTGACCGTTGAACCGACAGATCCAGATAGCACTACAGCACGGCCGATCGCCTCCATGCCAAAAGAGACGGTGACAGTATTGTTCCCAGTGATTTGAACCTCATTGGGGATAACGGCCTTGTTATCAGCATCGTACACGGTAACGAAGACGCTGGACGTGTTCAGCGCATGACTGATATTCCAAGTCTTAGACGCCACGGCCTGAGTGTGGGTGTAGGTAGTGATCTGCTGGGTAAGAGGGCACCAGATTGGTAGTCCATCCACCACGCTCAAGCAGATGTAAACGACACCTTCCTTGAAAAGCAACTGCCCTACAACCGGAGTATCTGGAAAGTCGGTATCCAGTGGAAGCGCTGCGCGCGAAAGATAGTTCTGCTGTAGGTCCAGTCCGCCAT
>CAZSZH010000138.1:0-1649 GCA_964610785.1 uncultured Flavobacterium sp.
TTTTCTGAATGTGACTGGAGTTCAGACGTGTGCTCTTCCGATCTCCATGTCAGGAGTAAGCTATGATTAAGATGAATTGTGCCCTTGAATCTGTTGGAGACTCTGATGGGAATTTTTCATGGGATTTGGTTAGGGAAGATATTATTTATTCTGTTAGTTGTTCTCTCTGGTTTGGTGTTTATCGATCCACTGAGAATATTGTTGATTCTTTGATTTATTTGGTTAGGCGAGTAAGTATAGATAGTACTAAGGTTAAAATATACTATGATTAAAATGAATTGTGCTTGGGAGAGTACTTGGGAGTCCACTCGAAGCTCCCTGATCACTGATGTAATTAACTATGTTGAGTATTGTGTTTGGCAATCTACTTTAGACTCTCTTACTCGCTCTGTTAATGTTAATATTTTAGGCACTAGCACCTACGTTTGGTATTCTGTTTGGGTAAGGGGGTTTTATGATTAAGATAGATGGTACTGATAACTTGTGGTCTACTTTTTTGCGCGATACTACACGATGTACATGGAATTCTATGTGGGATTTTACGAGTAAGCGTATCATTAATAGTGTAAGCGATAACATTTCAGAGCCGACGTGGGTGAGCATTGGAGATCATAGGTCTATCATGGAGCAGATGGCATGATTAAGTTAAGTCGCACTGATCTTTTGTGGGGGTATATAAGTGTATCCATTGATAATGAATTACCTTGGGTGGTAATGAGGTCAATACTAGATCCTGTCGATTCAATAATCAAATACTCTCTCAATTATATTATTGAGGATGGTACTTCGTATCCACGGGATGCACGAGGGCGAGCTTATTGACTTTTTTCATGTTTCAAAAATTAAAAGTATAGTATATACATGACCAAGACACACAATAGGACATATTATGATTAAATTAGGCTATGTAGAGACTAAGTGTCATGTAATTTTAAATTTACCTCAGAATGAATTTGGTAACGTTTATAGAGCAACAAAAATTATTGTAGAAAAGAATCATCGTTCTTTTCTATCATGGGAATTTATTGTCGAATCGGTTATAAAATATTCTCTTAATTACAGCTGTCTCATGCGTCCGTGATAGAGCTTTTTGACTCGAAGAATTGTGTGTCTTCATGTTTCAAAAATTAAAAGTATAGTATATGCATGACCAAAACACACAATTTTTCTGGAGACGTTGATGATTAATTTAGAGAATTTTGAGAGTAAACTTTGTGAAAGTAATCAACGTGATATATATAATTTTATCTTAATTTCTATTAAATGGGACTCACGTAATTTAGCGTGGGAGTATTTTTTTTCTTCGACAGCAACATCTATTGTCTTTCCAACAATATCTACATACTCCAGAAAGAAATTATGATTAAATTAGATTGTATTAAATGGGTGATTATGACTTCTGTCTATGAAAACACAGCAAGAACTGTTAAAATCAATGATATTTGGGTGGATGTAATCACATCCGTCAGACGGGCTGTCGTTGAAGTTACTGGAGATATAACTTTTATAATTAAGTTAGATAATATTCAAGGGAGTTATTGATTGATTGATGGAACACTATGATTAAGATGAAATGCGTCAGCATGAATGTTGACACTTATGTGACAAATCGTGTACATGACATTATTCGTAGGATTACTGGTGGACTC
>CAZSZH010000139.1:0-1644 GCA_964610785.1 uncultured Flavobacterium sp.
TTAGGTATAGAGTTGATCCTAGCAGTCCGCGAGGAGCTCTTGATACGGTATATTACATATTTGATCGTGATGAAGATTACACTTGGTTTATGTTACGATGGGGATAGCAGAAGTTAAGTTTACGGTCTATTCAGGCGAAGTCTACGACTCTGTTATGGAGTTGGTTCGGACCAGCCCCGGCTGGCTAGAAATGTCGATAATGGATGTAGAAGCCTGGGCCGACAATGATCCTATTGCAGAAATGACTGCTCATTTTGATACAGAAGCACATGCTATGTTGTTTAGATTAAAGGCCGGAGTATGAGTAAAGAAGAATACTATAATACACCGGCGGCAAGATTAGACAGCATTATAGGTGGTGATAGTAGTCACTATATTCGACTGCGTCGATGCAAAGAGTATTACGATCAACTAGCGGATGCTGTGCCCATTGGACAAGGATTCCTAACCTTTAACGATTTTATGCGTGAATGGTATGGTGTAAAGATGCAGTTAGATACTGGTGATGGTGGTATTGCACTTGACTATGAAGTAGTCAACGAGCAAAAGTATATGTTATTTGTATTAAAGTTTAGCACATGAGTCTTAAACCTGGGCACTGGAACCGTGGCTACGAATCAGAACGATGGGAACATGATATTCCTAAAACCTTTGCTGAATTGGCCCAAGTCATTGAGTGGTGCCAGCGTGAGTTTGATGATTATGAGACCTGTATGAGTTATTACGAATACCTAGACCGCATACATTTTGTGTTTAAAAGTAATGAACGATACGTTGCCTTCTTGTTGAGGTGGGCATGAAGATAGAAACTACCTGGGCGGATCTCAAACGAATTCCTTGGCAGTCTATTTTTGATTGTGCTGAAGAATATAAACGGACTAACCCTAGTCACAATGATCACGATTACGCCAAATACATGAAGGAGAACTGGGGCATTGTTAACGGCCCTGAACATATCAAAATTGTTGATCAGCAGAAGTATACGATGTTCTTGTTGAGGTGGGCATGATCTGGAGTATGATCTTTGCCAAAGTGTTGACCACCGTGATGTCGTGGATAGATGCTGGCAACCTACGCAACAAACTTTATCAGCAGGCCGAGGAAGCCGAAATTATGATGACCGCCTTGGAAGATATAGAACGCATGAGCACGGAACCAAAAATTAAACACTATGCTAGAACAGCAATAGAAACTGTAAAAGGTTTGCCACAGGAAGATATCAAGTAAATATACCTTATGAAAATAGTACTACATCCTGTATCTAATACAACCATGATAAGTGAATACTTTGACTTTAATAGTATTCCATATGAAAAATTAGACCTATGGAACAATCAACTTGATACGTTTGGGCGTAATACCTTAGATCACGACGCACTCAAACAAGGCAACACCTTATTGGTCACCGATTATGCTACATTTGCTGAACTCTATGACTGGACTGTTTCAAGACAGGAAATCATTGACTTTTGTAATCAAGGTAATCAGATATGGCTATGGAATACCTTGGATGGTCTATTTAAAAGTTTATATTCGTTGTCCAACGCATTTTCAACTCTTAACAATCATTTACCAAAGGGTAGAATTACATTATTCTTAGACGGCACTCCGGCTCCCGACTCCAAAATCCATAGTTGGTCAAAT
>CAZSZH010000140.1:0-1620 GCA_964610785.1 uncultured Flavobacterium sp.
TTTAACAGGCGTGTGGTCGGTCGGGTACGCACCCGTTCCAAGGCCTGCTCCGAGGCTGCAAAACCGCTCGCCAAGGCCCGGCGCAGGCCGGCTATGTATAGCGTCAGCGCGGCGATGTATAGCGCAAGCAGCAGGCCGCGGACAGCCGTGAATTCGGCCGAGGCGGCACCTAGGTTGGCAATCGCCATGAGCGCGCCGTTGCCGATGCCGGACAGCAGCATGGCTACCAGCATAGGTTTCAGCCGATGGTCGGATTCATGCCGAAAAAAGTCGAGCAGGTGGAGCTTCACGAGTCCACCTCAGTCATCGGTTCCTGCCCACCAGACGGGAGGGTAGGGGGTGTAGATCGCTCATCGGTGATGACGTGTCCGGCATCAAGACGCAATACACGGTCGGCACAGTGAAAGTACGCATCGTCGTGCGAAACGATGATCAGAGTGCGTCCCTGGATCTTGAGTTCCGGCAGCAGCACTTCGTAGAAGTGGCGCCGAAAGACCGGATCCTGGTCTGCCGCAAGTTCATCGAACAGGCACACAGGCCGCCCCTCGAGCACCGCGATGAGCAAGGCAAGACGCTTGCGCTGGCCGGTGGAGAGGTCGGTGTGTGTGAGTTGCCCAGCTGAGCAATGCGTTTTGTTCGTCAGGCCGAGCCGTTCGATCCAGGCGTTGACCGCTGTGTCGTCAACGTCCTCAGGCATGCCGTACAAGCGCTGGAACAGGTGAAAGTCGGTGAAGACTGTGGTGAACAAGCTGCGGTAGGCCTCGAGCGTGCGGGGCTCGACAGGCTGGCCATCAAGCAAAAGACGACCTTCTTCGGCCGGATAGAGCCCTGTGAGGAGCTTGAGCAGCGTGGACTTTCCTGTCCCGTTGCCACCGACGATGAAAACGGTTTCACCGGCACGCAGGGTCAGGTCGTGGGGGCCGGAGGTGAACAGCGGCGTGCCATCGGAGTCGAGGTAGCGCATGCGTACCGCCTCGAGCTTTATCTCTTCGAACTTTTGCAGGCGCTTAACCGGCTGGCGATGGTGCGGCTCCAGCGCAGCGTCTAACTTTGACTCAAGTTCGTAGAGGTGAGCGATACCCGCTTCGACACCGGCCACGCCGGATAGGCCCTGCACGACGCCGCCAATCGGGCCCAGGATGTACAAGATGGTGGTCACGACCTGTTGGGTGGTCTGACTGCTTTGCGGCAGAAGGATTGGCAGCAGGAAGACTACTGCCATCAGTAGAAGAAACAGTGCGGCGCCGCCGAAGATATTATCAAAGATGGTGTGTAAGTTGGCCTGCAGCTTGTGTGTGCGGGACTGTTCGGCGACTTCAACCAGCAGCTCCGCTACGGCCAGACGCTCACGTCGGCTCAGTTGCAGCTCCTTGAATCCCTGAACGACATCATCGAGCGTGCGCTGGAACGCGATCTCCTGAATATGCGCTTTTCCCATGACGCGACTGATGACCGGGTTGCGGAGCATGCGAACAGCGACGAATCCGCTTACGATCAAGACCACCGCTAGGCAAGCGATTGGCGACAGCCAAGCCAGGTATACGGTGCTGCAGATCAGCGTGACCGCTGACTGCATGGTGGTAACCACAGTCGATCCCGCTTGCGCAATGATCTGTGTGT
>CAZSZH010000141.1:0-1591 GCA_964610785.1 uncultured Flavobacterium sp.
AAATCAAATTACAAAACTATTGGGAAAATAGCTTTTGGAATATTCATTCTTTATTATTTAATATTTTTCTTAACGCCAAAAATACAAATGGTTGACGAGGAAAAAGCAAAGATTGATACTTTGAATAAAATAATAAAAGACATTGAATTAGAACAACAAAAACTAGATAGTAATATCGTAAGTTATAATCAAAAAATTGATGAGGTTGATAACCACATCGATAACATTAAAGGTCAAAAGACCATTGTAAAAGAAATATACCATGAGAAAATTAGTAGTGTTGATAAGCTTACTGTTCGTGAGCTCGATAGCTTTTTCACAGACAGATACAAGTAGTAATGTAAAATGTTTCCCAATCCCAACTGTTAAACAAATTATGAAAGATTTGTTGAGTGGTGATTCGGCTAAGGCTCAGTTGAAATTAACTGAAACTCAATTAGTTGAGACCGAAAAAAAAGTTTCTTTAAAAGATAGCGTGATTAACACGATGAAACTTAAAGAGGTTAACTATCTTACAATTATAGATAGTGAAAGACAAAAATTCGGTATCATGGAAAACTATTCTAAAAAACTTGAATGGGACCTAAAGAAAGAAAGAGTAAAAGGTAAATTCAGGTCAATTCTTGGCGGTGGTGCTATAGCCGTATTAACATTTTTCTTAATAACAAAATAATGGCATTAACAAGTTCAGAAACAAAAGAGATTGAAGTATTAATTCGTAAAGAGATAAAAAGCTTTATGAATGCTAATACTGTTAAACAATTTGAAGATAAATTGATGGACCAAATCAAAAAGGAAATCAAAAGAGGTAAATTGGAAGGAGAAATCAAAGATATTACCTTAAGAATGTTCCGTGAATTTTATCAATTTATGTGGATGAACAGAAGTTATTGGGAACCAAGACTTAAAAACGCTTAAAAAATGACAAATTCATCTGCAGAACAATTTAAAAAAGGATTGGATAAATCATTCAGTGGTATTGAATTGAATTCAGATACAATGATTGATTTAATGAATTCAAAACAAGGTATGAAAGAAGAAGATACTAATGAAGAATGGAGTGAAAAATATAAGAAATCTATAGATTGTTCACATCCAAAAGGAGTTAGTCAAAGGGCTCATTGCCAAGGTCTTAAGAAAAAGAATAAATCTGAAACCAAAGAAGCAACTGGTTCAGGTTCATCTGGTGCTTTTTCAGCTCCTGTATTCGGTGGTGATGACCAGTTTTGGGAAAGAAGTCGTAAAGAAACTCCTAAATTAGAAGAGAGTGACGTTGAAAAAGTTGAGACAAAAGAGGCGACAGGTTCAGGTTCTGTAGGTGGATATTCATCTCCAGCAATGTGGGCTAAATCAACTAAAAAGAAAGATTGGGGACCAAGTAGAAAAACACAACTTCCAGGTGGAAAGTTTGTTTCTGTTAAAGATAAATGTACAAAGTTTCCATATTGTAATCAAGGTGACATAAAAGCACTTAACATTTCAAAAAACGAATCAGTTGCTGAAGCAATCAAAAACGTCTCAAAGAAAATGAATATTAGTGAAAATGTTATTAGAGCAATTTTGGAACATGAGTATGAAAAAGTAAGTAAAA
>CAZSZH010000142.1:0-1561 GCA_964610785.1 uncultured Flavobacterium sp.
GTCACCCTGGCTCTGGCTTTGGCGGGCATCCTGGGTGGTCACCGCCACTTCCATGGTTTCCATGCCGCCGCCGCGCCGGGCACCGCGCACCGGGGCGGCATCCCTATAATCCAGCCCCACTGCCACCCTGAGATAGCTTTCGGTGGGGCACAGCCCATGCGTTGGATCAAAACCGATCCAGCCCATGCCGGGCACCAGCGCTTCGGCCCAGGCATGGCCTGCGGGCTGAGTGATCATGCCATCATGGCGCACCAGATGGCCGGAAACATAGCGGGCCGGAATGCCAAGCAGCCGGGCAGCAGCCAGAAACACATGGGTATAATCTTGGCAGACCCCGGCCTGAAGCGCCCAGGCTGACGCCGCATCGCTGGCGGCATGGGTGACTTCGGCATCAAAGCGCATGCGGCTGTAAAGCGTGTTGTTCAGCGCATGGGCGCTGGCCAGGGCATCGCTGCGCTGCACGGATTTTGCCAGGGCGGCGATGCCGGCATCGGGCGTGGTCAGCGCTGTGCGCCGCAGGAACACCGGGGCCGGCAGCCGTTCATCCACATCCATCGCCGGCACCAGGCCATTGGTATCATGGGTGTCCACCTCGCCCGTCACATGCAGTTGCAGGCGCCGCACCGGGCCATCGGGGTAGAACATATGGGTGATATTGCCGAAACTGTCTTCGCTGCGGCGCAAATGGCCATCGGTATCGGCATCGATGCGCCAGTGCAGCACATGCTGGGCTTCATGACTGGTCGGGGTCAGCCGCAGCAGTTGCAGCACATCGCTGGCCGCCGACTGATATTCATAAAGCGTGCTGTAATCGACCCGGATGCGCATGGTTCAGCCCGCAATCAGAACAGATATTGTTCGGCGATGGCTTCACCCAGCCGGTTGTTTTCGGTGATAAAGGCGGTGAGATATTCGTGCAGCCCGGCAGCGAAGATCGCATCGATATTGCCGTTCATCAGCCGGCCATGGCCGGCCACGGCCAGCCGGTGCGCCGGGCCACGCTTGCCACGGGCTTCCGCCAGCAGATCGAGGTGGCGCAGAATGTCTTCGTAACAGGCGGCCAGGCTGCGCGGCATCTGCCGGTTCAGGATCAGCAGATCGGCCACCAGCCAGGGCTTCACACTGTCGTTGTAAACCCAGCGATAGGCGGTCATGGCGCTGACCGTGCGCAAAATCGTGGTCCATTGGAAATAATCCAGGCTGCCGCCCACGCTGTCACCACGCGGCAAAAGCAGGTGATATTTCACTTCCAGCAGCCGCGCGGAATTGTCGGCCCGTTCAATGGCGCCGCCCAAATTGGTGAACCAATAAGCATCACTGCGCAACATGGTGCGCTGCGCGGCACCGTCCACCGCCGACACGGCATGTTTCACAAATTCAATCAGTTGCAGCAGCGTGTCGCGGCTGGACAGATGCGTGCCATAACGGCTGACCTCAAGCCAGGCGGTGTTGATCGCTTCCCAGCCTTCTTCGGTCATGGCGGTGCGCACGGCACGGGCATTGCTGCGTGCCATGTCCAGGCAAGAGCGGATGGAAGAGGCGTTCTGGCTGTTCAGCGTGA
>CAZSZH010000143.1:0-1541 GCA_964610785.1 uncultured Flavobacterium sp.
GTTTGTTTTGCAGGTGAAGTCGGACTTTCAGGCGAAATTCGTCCTGTGAATCGAGTAGAACAACGCATTCAAGAAGCTGAAAAATTAGGATTTGCTACCATCTTTGTATCCAAATACAATAAGATTTCTATTAAAAATTCGCTAATAAAAATAGTTTTAGTGTCTAAAATTGAAGAAGTTGTAGGGCATTTGTTTGGATAACTATACTACTACATGAAAACCAAAAAGCAAAAATTATTTCTTTTTTTAAAGTTATTCCTTCTCGTAATTGTACTTGGAATAATTATACTTTTCTTTTTTAGAAATTTTCTTTTAGAAACTTCTATAAGCAAAATTGGCTACAAACTCAACCAAGAATATCATTGCCAATTTCATGTAAAAAGCGCCCAATTTCAAGGTTTATCCGATTTGGAATTTGAAGATATTACTTTAGTGCCGCAAAGAGCAGACACTTTGGTAAGCATTAAAAATCTGAAAACTTCGGTTAACTTTTGGCAGTTGTTTTTAGGAAATATCCAGTTAGGAAAACTCGAAATTAATACAGGTTTTATTCAATTGGTAAAAAACAAAAACGGAAGTAATTTTGATGCTTTTTTCCAACAAAAGAAAGAAGATAAAACCGACAACCAAATCAATTATGCCACGGTAGCCTATCGGATTTTATCCAAAACCTTGAACCTCGTTCCAACCGATATGAATGTTGAAGGATTTGCCTTCAAAATGGATGATATGGGAAACAAAGTCGTTTTTGATTTCAAGCAACTGCAATTAGAGAACAAAAAATTATCCTCATTCATTATGGTCAAATCAGATGATTTTGTTCAAAACTGGAGCCTAAATGGTTTTGCCGATCCTAGAGATAGAAAAGCCGATTTAATCTTTTTCAATCCTCAAAAAGACAGTATTCAAATACCTTATTTAGACAAAAAGTTTCATTTAAAGACCAGTTTTAAAACCATTCATTTCAATTTGAATAATCTAGAGATGAGCGGTGGCGATTTACATATTGACGGCTATGCTTCAATCAGTGATTTTAAAATCAATCATGCTAAAATTGCCAAGAACGATGTGGCTATTAAAAATGCTCGTTTTGATTACAAATTGGTTTTTGGTGCTAGATATATGGCTATTGACAGCACTTCACAAGTTACGATAAATTTCATCAAATGTTCACCTTATCTTTATTATAGCAATGATACCGACAAAATCTACGCGTTAAAATTGAACATTCCGAAAATGAAAGCTCAAGATTTTATTGCGTCCTTACCCGATGGTCTATTCAGTCATTTTATAGGGATGGAAGCCGAAGGAAATTTCAGTTATAACCTCAATTTTAAATTTAGCAAGAGCCATCCCGACGCGATTGTTTTTGAAAGTAAACTCCAGCCTGAAAACCTGAAAATCACTAAATATGGAACAGCTGATTTGAATAAACTTAATGCCGAATTTACCTATCGTGCAATCGAAAAAGGAGTAGAACAACGACCAATTGTAGTTGGCTTATCCAATCCAAATTATACTACCTTGCATGATATTTCTCC
>CAZSZH010000144.1:0-1517 GCA_964610785.1 uncultured Flavobacterium sp.
CCATACCTAAAAATGACATCTCTTTCGAGTGTATTCCCCCCAAATACATCAGAACCAGCCTACTCGAAGACGAAACCATCAAAGCCCTCAATCCCAAGTGTACTTAGACTCTAAACGCCGATTCTGTGTTCATCTGTAAAAAATGTAACTCGTCATACAGGTACAGAGGAGCCTTAAACAACCACATAAAAAAATGCTTTGATTTCAGGGAAAAAGCAATAAAATCCGATTTTAAATGATTTGTACTTGTTAAATGCCCAAAATGCGCTACATGGACTCGCGGTCAATCATGTAGTTGATCATAGAAGTGCTGAAATCGTCAAAATCGCTGTCGGAATCGTCGTCTTTTGGAAGTTCAACCCACATTGGATTTTTTTGACGGCAAACGGGGCAAGTGGCTTTATTAACGAGTTTATTGTAGCAAATGGTACAACAAAGGTGTTTTGGAGATTCGCAGGGCTGTTGCGCGTACACCTCGGCGATCCGTTCCAAGCAGATATAACATTCGAAATAGTTCATTTCTTTTTATGACGGGAAAATTTAAAATTCAAAATGAGACGATGTCGGAGGAGAAAACGGAATAAGGGTCCATTTTGAATTAATTAGGTATTTAATCGTCGATCATTTTTTCAATGGATTCTAGTTAAACGAGCATTTCTTCCTCGGTCAATTGTTGTTCACCCAACGCACCCAAGGCGGCCTCCAATTCTTGCTACATTAAGTGTTAATTATCGAGGATTTCGTCTGCGTTTGTCTTGTTTGCGGGGTCAAGGGGGTCTACAGGCACTTCTTTGTCCTTGTTCTCGGCTTCTCTTTTATCGGCCTCTTGATTTTTCTACCGTTGGATTTGACTGGCGATTTGGCTGATCAAGTCATAGTATGGATTCGTCGAATATCCGCCGTAATTTGGACCGCCGCCGCCACCGCCATTTCCACCTCCTCCATTTCCACCTCCTCCATTTCCGCCATTACCTCCGCCTCCATTACCACCGCCACCATTACCTCCGCCTCCATTACCACCGGCTCCGCCATTTCCACCTCCACCATTGCTCCCGCCACCTCCATTTGGATCTGGTGGAATTGGAATGTTACGTTAAGCCATTATTTGGTCATAACCAGCGATTTGATCTCGGGGCACGTAGTTCATCCAGTCCAGCCCATACCCGCGGGGCACATTGTTGTACGGCTATATTTAAACTGGTCTTTGGGGCGGGGGCATTTGCCAGCCATTGTCTTGATTGTCCAGGCCGTGTTCGATTTCCAGAACACCAAGTTCGTGCTCGCCAGCCTGAAGACCGAATTGCAGGTCGGCTGGGCGCATATCGACTGGGGCCTGAAGCGGCTGATGGCCGGCAAGCTGACCGCCGCCGAAGCCAGCGCCGCCAAGCTGTGGCACACCGAGATGCAGGGCCGCGTCGTCGATGAAGCGCTGCAGCTGCACGGCGGCGCCGGCTACATGAACGAATATCCCATCGCCCGCATGTGGCGCGATGCGCGCGTGCAGCGCATCTACGGCG